>JBFFEL010000003.1:0-83313 GCA_041558875.1 Anaerolineales bacterium | reverse complement strand
GTTTGTGATAAAGAGAACAATTAAATTATACTGATAATTGAGTACACTGACAGACTTCCAGATCATTA
This sequence comes from Anaerolineales bacterium, assembly GCA_041558875.1. GTDB lineage: Bacteria > Chloroflexota > Anaerolineae > Anaerolineales > UBA4823 > PFL25. The sequence goes on along the minus strand of JBFFEL010000003.1, from coordinate 83,245 downwards.
GATCCTCAATCCAGATGAGGTCTAAACTGCCCCCTGAAATTTCTAATTCTTCATGGGTTGCACAGATTTTGAACTTGTTTCCAGATGTTTCTCAGTGCTGCTGAGTACTCCCTTAAACTTCTTCCGAATCTATGGGGTTGATCGGTAAACCGATCATTACCAGCACAGGAACCAGCACAGCCGCCCCCAGTATATGCATGCTGGCAAGGCTTAGCTCCGTTGATAGGGGAATCGGCGGAGTGGGCATGAACAAGGGTAAGAACAAAGACAGAACCAGGACAACTAAGGATATCGTCACGAAAATGAGGGCCGGTCTCCGAACAGTGCTGGCAAGGATTAGGAACAAGATGCTGGCACCGGCACAGAAGATTATGCTGAAGATGACAACATCCGTAGCGGGCAGTGGGCTGACTTCCGGGGGCGGAAACTCCTCTGGGGCAATAAATTCAATGCCAACAAAATCCTTGAGGTGAATTAGTAAACAATATTGGCTCCGATCGCTGAAATCGATCCAAGGACAATTGCCAAAAGTTGTCTTGATAGCTTGGCCAGTTTCCGGGCAGATAAATTATTGATCATCAGCTCAGTTATGCAAATTTGTCGTTCAAACTATCTTCTACTAATCTGAAATTGTGGACATGGACAATACGACGATGAGCGCAGAAATGATAAGGATTTGGATTCTCTAAAGTTTATTAGATTCCAGATAGCTCTTTAGTTTGTTGAATTCTCCCACAAAATTCCTGCGTGCTGGGATTGAAAGTAATGGCATGAACACTTTCCAAATTCCATTTGGCTTTGGTTCTCGCTTGCTAAGGATTTTTGTCAAGTTATCGTGGCTCAAGAAGGTGTAAGGGGTTTCGACTGGGAAAGGCCCGGAATTTACCCGAAACGAAAAGTGTTCGTTTGGCTAATATCCTGTTATCTCCAGATCTACAGTCATTTGCAATCCAAATTGGACTGCGCTGAGTTGATATCGATTTATGAGATAAATTAATTCGGGCGGTTAAACCACCGCCCCGAATTTTCTTCATTGTTTATGTTGCTTGGAGTGGCTTATCAGGTACATCGCTCTGCAGCAAATAACCCAGGACCATTGTTCCGATGACAACAAATATCAAGGAGATCATCCACAGAAAGTCGCCATTTCCACTTGATGTGTCCACCCCTATTAGATTGAGCAAAATTGCCATCGATCCCAATATAGGGAACCAGATTCCAGTCAGCAGCGGCACAGCATTCCAACGAGGCATAGGTTTCTTGCGAATTGCATCTATACCGAAGAGGAATAACCCTGTGAACAAAGCAAACATGCTGGAAATCCAAAAGATCCACCACATTCCTTCATACACCACCCACAGGGCGAAAAGGGGTATCGAGGTTAAAAATGCTGCCCCTCCACCTGCGATAGCAATCGTTAACCCGATCATCCCAAGGCGGCCAGAACCTTGCCTGTAACGGGCTCTCAACCCAATCATCCCGGTGGTGAAAAACAGCATTGAAGCGGGGATCAGAATCAGTTGGCTGTATTCATAGAATCCATCCCGGCCGCCTAGCGGATCGCTGTAAGATGTTTCCCCACCACCAATACCAAATCCAACGACGAGAGTAACAGCGGCCAGGATCAGTCCCCAGCCGCTCAAACGGATAAATTTCTCTTTTGTCATGTTCGTCTCCCTTTGAAGGTGCTCTTCGACAACTGTTGAAAAGAGGTCGAAAAGTGTAAATATCCACAGCGAGAACATTCCGGTCGATCCACTTTGGGCATAAGCCCTCAAGCTGCAATCCCGGAATAACTGCAGCATATGTGGACCGTATTCACGCCTGAACTCAATTGGATAAGCGAGCAGGAGCAACCTGTAAAATCGGACCGAAAGTGAGATCGGTGAACTGTCATTCATCCAGCACCTCCCGGTACCGAGCTGCTCAAGAAATCTTTAGCATGAGTGACGCTTGGTTGAGCAATTTTCCGGCTAAGATCCCTCTCCAGCAATTGTTGGCCTAGACCGGTTATACGGTAATACTGGCGTCTCTGATTGTCCAGGTCAGGATCGATTCGCTCGTTGCTTTGTTCAATCAGCCCTGCCTCAAGCAGTCTATTTATCGAGCTGAAAAGAGTCCCAGGGCCTAAAGCAACTTCCCGATTCGAGAAAGCCTCTATTTCGAGGAGGATGGCAAAACCATGTTTCTCTCCACCCGCCAGGGCCATGAGAATGTTGAACATCGCTGAGGTGAGGGGGATTCTTGTCTCAGGGATTTTTGAGATTTCCGCCAAAAGTTTGCTCCAAATTACACTAATACATCCGCGCAAGATATATCCGTCGCAGATATAATACTTGAATTATTCGGATTTGTCAAGTAGAAATTATCCGAATTATAAAACATCACCCGTCCGTGGTTGCCACATGGATGTCAATACTTTATAGAGATTGAAAATATGGAATACACAAATCAAATTTCCCCCACAAAAAATTCACCCATTAACACTGTGAGATATTTATCATCAAATTAAATTAAAATTCGATATCAGGAATGGACCGGAAATGATAAATCACCGGCTATGTATGGATAGAAAATACTTATTGGGATTTCCGTGCTCGGTAAGTGATCCCGAGCGTGCCGAAAGCTGCAGCTTCTGACTGCTGAGGTGCATCGCGATATATATCGTCCCGCCAGGTTATCACAAAATCTTGGAATCCAGCACTGGAGATCTTCGCTTTTAGCTCTGCTTCCAGCAGAGCACCGGCGATTCAGCCAGCCCACAAGTCAAGGTTGTTCTTGGCGCTGTTGGGAACAGCCTTCTGAACCAGGATGTCAGCAATCTGCAGGCGCCCACCAGGTTTGAGAACCCGAAACATTTCGTAGAAGACCTGGTCCTTATCCGGAGAAAGGTTGATGGCGCCATTGGAGATGATCACATCCGCCCATTCGGTAGGGACAGGCAGCTGTTCGCTGTAATTTTCTGTAAATTCAATATTTTCGATACCTGCTTCAACCGCATTTTGGCGGGCTTTTTCGATCATCTCGGGAGTCATATCCACTCCAATCACCTTGCCCTCAGGACCCACCATTCGAGCGGCGATCAGGCTGTCCAATCCAGCTCCACAGCCAATATCCAGGACGTATTCGCCCGGTTTGATCTCGCCCAGTTTAAACACATTACCAGTCCCTGCGAATGACTCAATGACATTCTCGGAGAACTGGTCCAGTATTTCTTCATCATAATCCAGCATTCCAGCCAGACGGCGCCCGGTGTGAAAATGGAATCCTTGCTGAGGGTCTTTGGCGACAACTGCATACTCTTTCTTGACCTCCGATCGCAGGGTGTCAACGAAAATCTGGGGGTAATGTGAAACTCCATCAGGTTGGTATGGTTCTGGAGGGGGAGGGTAGTAGATGAAGGTTTCGAATGCGCCCAGTTCGTCGTAGCTTTCCGATCCAAGTTCGACTTCTTCCATGGGTACCAGGAGATCATCAAATGCGGATTTCGTCATCAGTACGTATTCGTCTGCGGTAACAGAATTCTTCAACAAGCGGTGGATGACGATGGGTGCCGTGCCGGAAAGTTCAAGAATGTCGTTGATATTAAAAAACATCGTCTTGCCGCTATGGGCGACGATTTTAAGTTTGAGCAGTTCGACGTTGTTGCAGGCATTGCAGGTACAAATTTTATGCAGGGTCAATTCAGAGATCTTGTTTGAAAATACCCGAAAGAATGTGATCAAGGTTTCCAGTAAAGTTGGCTGGACCAATTCCCAGCGGACAAGCGGGTCTCCTTTATCAACGTAGAGAAATATCGCATCGCCCTCCAGGCGGATCACCTGCATCGGTGCTTTGATTTCGGAGATGATGGTATTGATCAGATCACGGATGATGATCTGGCTGTGAGCCATCTCCTTTTCATTGGCGACGACGAAGCGCGTATATCCGCTGATGTCGGCGATAAAGAAAATTACATCTTTCTCAGTTGATTGAGTTAGCATCAGTTCAACCACCCAGGAAAATAAGATGAAACGTATCAGATTATAATCGATTTGAAACCGCGATTAAACAGTGGATTCATGTGCGTGGTTGGATTAGATCAAATCCTGCAATCTTGCTCAACAAATTCATCTCTGAATACATTAGAATTGTGAGTTGTGGACAGAGTAATTATCTTCGATTTTGATGGTGTTCTGGCAAATTCCATCGATCCAATGTTGGAGTATGCCCAACAGGTCTGCGAGGAACTAGGATACCCATGCGTTCCGACTCAAAATGATCTGGAAGCTTTGGAGAAAATGGAGTTCTCTGAGTACGGGTTGCAACTTGGAATCCCGCAAGAGCAGATTGATGAATTTGTTTCTCGAAATTTTGAGATGTTCAATACTCGCAAAGAACCTCTGGCGCTCATACCCGAAATGGATAACATTGTTGTTCAGTTAGCTAACTCCGCAATTTTGGCAGTGGTTACTGGAAATAGCCGCATTGTGGTTAACAACTTTCTCAGAGCGCATGGATTATTTGGCGAATTCCAGAAAATTCTCTGCGCGGAGGATGAGGGGAACCGTGTTGAAAAAATTTACAGCCTCCTCGCGCTTTATGACAACCCAAGTAGAGAATTTTACTTTGTCGGCGACGCGGTCAGCGATGTTCGTGCGGCGGGCGAGACAGGAATTAAGAGCGTGGCAGTCGGTTGGGGACACCAGAGCTTGTCGAAATTGAGAAAAGCGGGACCGGATTTTGTGGTTGATAGACCTGTGGATCTGATTAGTTTATTTAATGAGATTAAAACCTGATCCGGAGGGGTAGTTTTAGGAATCCATCTTATGGAGGAGTGATGCGATTTGAAGAATTGAACTGGTTCGATATCGAGAAATACCTGGAAAGTGATGATCGAATAATGCTCGTCTTAGGCGCTTGTGAGCAGCATGGTTATCTGAGCTTAGCCACAGACACATTGATTCCGCAGGCCCTGGGTGATGCGGCCAGCAAACAAACGGGTGTGCTCCTCGCGCCTGCGTTGAACTTCGGTGCCTCTCCTTATTTTTTGGCTTATCCAGGAACGCTCAGTTTGCGTTTAACGACTCTGCTCGAACTGGTTGAGGATCTGGTGAGATCTGCATATAGTCATGGATTTCGCCGATTCTTGATTCTCAATGGTCATGGTGGTAACGATGCTGCTCGTGGTCGACTTTATGAACTTGCTAATGAATTATCTGGCAGTCAGTTTTCCTGGTATGCCTGGTGGCAATCACATAGTGTGATCTCCTTGGCTGAAGAATTTGGCGTAAAACCTGCTCATGCAAACTGGTTAGAGGCTTTTCAATTCACCAGGGTAAGTAAATTGCCAGATGGTGAGAAGGCACCTCCCAGGGTGCAGGGATTATTAGGTGCTGAGCAGGCGAGATCGATATTTGGTGACGGCGTTTTTGGCGGTCCTTATCAAGTCGATCTTTCACTCATGGACCAAATATTCAATGCGGCTCTGGAAGATGTCCTGCAGCTGTTACGCTTTGAGTGATAAAGAAAAGAAAATATGGCCCCAACGATTGATAGTGATTATTCGAGGTTGAGGCTCGATATCGCTGTACATCCAAAAGGAGTAGCACTGGGGTAGAATCGACGAAGATTGGTCGCTAGGCGGACAATCATTGCGTATAGACAAAGGTGAAACATCAGTAATCCCTCCTCTGTATCGATCATTGTGCCATGTTACAATGAGCAAAAGACCATTCGGATGCTATTGGCTTCCATTTACCAACAGACCTACCCGCTTGAAAAAATGGAAGTCATTATCGCGGATGGTTTATCCACGGATAATACTCACCAGGAGATTCAATCCTTCATCGAGGCTCATCCAGATTTAAGCGTCAGTGTGGTTGACAATCCCCAACGTATCATTCCGGCTGGTTTGAATCTGGCGATTTCTGCCTCCGAAGGTGATATCATCCTACGACTGGATGCGCATTCCATACCCGCAAAAGATTACGTCCAACGCTGTGTGGAAGCACTCGAATCTGGTTTAGGTGAAAATGTGGGTGGGCTGTGGGAGATTCAGCCTGGAGGGGAGGCCTGGCAAGCACGCGCGATTGCCAATGCAGCAGCGCACCCATTAGGGGTGGGAGATGCGCGCTATCGTGTTGGTGGCGAGGCGCAGGAAGTAGACACGGTTCCTTTTGGGGCTTTCAAACGCTCTCTGATCGATCAGGTTGGATTTTTCGATGAGACCTTGTTGACGAATGAGGATTATGAATTTAACAACCGGATTCGCCAATCTGGAGGGGTGATCTGGTTTGATCCTGAGATCAGGTCGCAGTATATTGCTCGCGATACCATCCCCAGTTTAGCCCGGCAATACTGGCGGTATGGCTTTTGGAAATCCCGCATGCTGAGACGTTTTCCGGGTACTTTCCGCTGGCGGCAGCTGCCGCCCGTTTTTGTGATATCATTCCCGCTCTTGGCTGTCTTGAGTATCTGGTTCTGGTGGGCGCGCTGGTTATTGATCTTAGAGATCGTCATCTATACCGGCGCATTGTTGTTTGCTGGTATCCAGCAGGCGGTAAAACTGCGGGATTTTGCCTTGGTTTTGGGTGTTCCACTGGCCATCGCGACCATGCATTTTTCATGGGGAACCGGCTTTATTTGGAGTATGATTAGAAATTAGCATGAGTGGTCCAAACCGGGTACATAAGTCTAAACGGTGGCGCCTGCATACCCGTGAACGGCGGACATTGCTCGTATTAGGCGATTTTCTTATGGCTGTGATCGCCATGCTGGTGGCGTTGTATTTTTGGGCTTTGGGGGAGATATTCCAGGATTTTTCTATTGAATTCTTGCTGGAGCGGCCTCCTGCCTGGTACTATTTGCTGCCTTTCTTTTGGATCGTGCTGTTGGTTGAATTGTATGATATCCACCGGGCCGGTGATTGGGGAGATACCGTTCGTGGGGTGGCAATTGCGACCTTGATCGGTCTGGGTTTTTACCTGCTGCTTTTCTTCTACTTTACCGATCCGCCCAACTCACTGCTTCCCCGTCGGGGTGTGGCAGGGTTTTTTGTGGCCGCTCCAATACTCACGCTGATCTGGCGGTTCTTGTATATTCGTATTTTTACGGCACCGGCATTTATGCGCCGGGTGCTGTTGGTAGGAGCGGGCAAAGCCGGTGAAACCTTATTGCAGGTGATCGATGATCTCTGGCCGCCGCCTTTTTTTCTGGTCGGCATAATTGATGACGATCCTAAGAAGATTGGCACCGAGATCCAGAATCATAAAATATTGGGTGGCAGCGATAAGCTCTTAGAAATTGTTGAACAGGAAAAAGTTTCCGATATCATTGTTGCCATATCCGGTGAGATGCAGGGCAGCACCTTCCAAATCTTATTGGATACCCAGGAAGGCGGCATAGAAATTTCGCGTATGCCCTCTGTTTATGAAGAATTATTAGGTCGTGTACCGATCCGCTTGTTAGAGACGGATTGGATTTTAAGATCGTTCGTTGATCAGACCCGGGCGAGCGAATTTTTTGAGCTTGGAAAACGATTGATTGATATTATTGGGGGGTTCATCGGCGTAGTTATCTTCCTGATCTTGCTTCCGTTTATCAGTATTGGCATCCTTCTGGATAGCGGGCGACCAGTTTTCTACAGTCAAACCCGGGCAGGACGTGGTGCCCAAAGCTACCGCATTTTGAAGTTCCGCACGATGCACCAGGATGCTGAGCCAGATGGGGTACCGCAATGGGCAGCAGAGGATGATGAAAGGGCGACTCGCTTTGGTCGCATCCTGCGCAGGACTCACATTGACGAATTACCCCAATTTATCAACGTTTTGCGGGGCGAAATGAGCCTGGTTGGTCCGCGCGCAGAGAGGCCTGAACTGGTGGAAATGTTCCAGAAACATGTGCCTTTCTACCGGGCGCGACTGCTGGTGAAACCTGGTATGACTGGCTGGGCCCAGGTAAATTTCGGTTATGCTTCGACAATTGATGAAACAGTTGTTAAACTTGAATTCGATTTATACTACATCAAGCACCGCAACTTGCTGACAGATTTTGTGATCCTTCTGCGGACACCCTCGACGGTGTTAGGACTGCGTGGGCAATGAGATCCGTATTTCGCTTCCCAAATAGACTTTTGTTCATCGGTGATCTGGTTTTGATCATCGCCAGCGTGTTCGGCAGCTTTGCGCTGCGGCTTGAGCTGGGTCCATTGTTCGTCTTCTACCTGCCGCAAGCGGTCACAATGATAGTAGTTGCCTTGCTGGTTAAACCTCTGGTTTACTATTTATTTGGGCTTTACAGTCGGGTGTGGGCTTATGCCAGCATTCGAGAATTGAAGATCATTACTGCTGCAGTCTCAATCGCCTCGGTCATTGTCGCTCTGATCATTGCTTTGTTGACCTTCATCCAGTATTACCAGGGATTCCCGCGCAGCGTCTTGGCGATCGACTGGCTGCTTTCATTATTAGCAGTAGGCGGATTGCGGTTTGCGATGCGATTGCTGGCCGAGGGCAGGTCTGGTGGTGAGGGTTCTACGGGGCGATCAAGGAGAATCCTGATCGTCGGTGCCGGAGATGCTGGGGCGCTGGTTGTGCGTGAAATGCAGAAGAATCCTCAGCTGAACCTGACCCCGGTATGTTTTATCGATGATGAGGAGAGCAAACAAAAACAACGCATCCACGATGTACCTGTCGAAGGGAAGTTGGAGGATTTGGGTCACGTTTTGGATACCTGGTATATCCAGGAAGTGATCATCGCCATTCCAAGCGCTCCTGGTGGCACAGTGCGTCAGGTGATCGAAATTTGCCGGGAGAAAAACGTCCCCTTCCGGACGATGCCCGGGATATACGAATTGATCGGTGGGAAAGTCAATGTGGGCAGACTGCGCGAGGTAGATATCACTGACTTGCTTCGCAGAGCTCCTGTACAAATCGACACGACGTTAATTGGCACAAATCTAAGCGGAAAAAGGATCTTGATTACCGGTGCTGGCGGCTCGATCGGACGCGAGTTATGCCGCCAGATTTCGCGCTGGGGACCGGAATCGCTGATCCTTTATGGACACGGGGAAAATACGATTTTTGAGACGCTGATCGAGCTTGAGGAAAATTTCCCCTCTATCCCTCTCCATCCAGTGGTTGCTGATGTCCGCAACCTCGATCGCCTGTCAAACGTGGTAGCCCATTTTCACCCGCAGTTGATTTTCCATGCTGCTGCGCATAAACACGTGCCCTTAATGGAGATCAATATCGAAGAGGCGATTACCAACAACGTGCTCGGGACTCGCAACGTTGTAGAAGTCGCGCTAAATAATGAAGTTGATCGCCTGGTGATGATTTCTACCGATAAAGCAATCCGCCCATCAAGCGTCATGGGCGCTACCAAACGATTGGCTGAGATGATGGTATTGGATGCAGCAAATCGTTCGGGCAGACCTTACTCCATCGTCCGTTTTGGAAATGTACTGGGCAGTCGGGGGAGCGTCATTCCGCTATTTAATCGCCAGATCGCAAATGGGGGCCCTGTGACCGTGACCCACCCGGATATGGAACGTTACTTTATGACCATCCCTGAAGCGGTCCATCTCGTCCTGCAGGCTGCTGCGATGGGAAAGGGTGGGGAAGTATTTGTTCTGCGCATGGGAGAACAAGTCAGGATCTTACAGCTGGCAGAGGATCTCATTCGCCTTTCTGGATTAGAACCCGGAGATGATATCGAGATCGTTTTCACTGGTATTCGACCAGGAGAAAAATTGAGCGAAGAGCTCTGGGATCAATGGGCAAAATTTGAGCCAACGACGCACGCTGGCATCGTCCAGCTGGTTGATGAGGACCTGATCAATGGTCAGGTGCTGAACCAAACTGTCAACGACTTGGTATTTCTGGCGAATGAAGGCGATGCAGATGCGATCATCAGGATTTTGGACGAAACAATTCCTGGCGCAGCCGTCAGGAGTGTCCCCCCACCTGATTTGACAGCCGTAATTTAAATCCATCCTAAAATCTCCAGTTCTTTTCTTTAGCTATGCCAATCTTATCGCTCAACGAGTGGAAGGAATTTCTCTCAAAGTGCCCGGATGCGCACCTGCTGCAAACAGGGGCCTGGGGAGAATTAAAATCTGGTTTTGGCTGGCAGGCAGTTCGGTTGGTAGTGGAATCAGAGTTAGATAATTGGGGTGCTCAAATCCTGTTCCGCAAACTGCCTCTCGGTCTGACTTTGGCTTATATACCTAAAGGTCCAGTACTTCAGGGCGCTGCAATTGGCGAAAAGGTTAAATTTCCAGGCCAGGCTTTTTGGACTGAAGTTGATCAATTATGCCGTGCTCGGCGGGCGATCTTCCTGAAAGTTGAACCTGATTACAGGTATCGGCAAAACAATTCTGACGAGAATGGTCCCCTAGCTGACTTTCAAAAGAGCCCTCATGCCATCCAACCGATGAGGACGATCATTGTCGACCTGCAGGGAAATGAGGAAGAGATTCTCGCGCGCATGAAGCAAAAAACTCGCTACAATATTCGTCTTGCTTCAAAAAAGGGCGTGGAAGTCAATCCCAGTGCTGATCTTGAGACTTTTTTTGATCTTCTGGAGGCTACCGGAGAACGGGATCAATTTGGAATCCATAGTTATGATTACTATCGCACGGCGTACGATCTCTTTAAGCCAGATGGCGATTGCGAACTTTTCATTGCGAAATATGGAGGAGAGCCGATCGCCGGATTGATGGTCTTTTTAGCTGGTCATCGATCCTGGTACCTGTATGGTGCTTCCCAATCATTACACCGTGAGCGAATGCCAACCTATCTCCTTCAATGGGAAGCCATGAAATGGGCTCGAATGGCGGGTTGTTTTCAGTATGACCTTTGGGGTATACCAGATTTTGATGAGCAGGTTCTGGAAGCTGAATTCGCCAGCCGCTCCGATGGTTTGTGGGGGATTTATCGCTTCAAGCGCGGCTTTGGAGGGGAAATCACTCGTTCATTAGGACCTTGGGATAGGGTTTACCGACCTATCCTGTACAAGCTCTACCTGCGATGGGTTGGAAGAGGTATCGGTGAGCTGTAAGGAATTCCCCCAAGGTTGAGAAGCGTTATGCCCGATATCACTCGTGAGAATTGGAACAGATTGGTATCCAGCTTGCCCAGGAAGCATGTCCTGCAAACCTGGGAGTGGGGCGATGCGAAACGAGCGAACGGGTGGCTTCCAATCCATAAGGTTTGGTATGGTGAGCAGGATCAGGTTGTCGCCACGGCGTTAATTTTATCTCGTGGTGTATCCGTGAGCGGGATCAATCTTCCGCTGCGGATCATGTACATTCCCAGGGGGCCGCTGTTAAAAGATTGGTATGACCCAGATCTGCGAAACCGAGTACTTGGGGATTTGTCTGCCTTGGGCAAAGAGCAGCGGTCGATTTTTATTAAGATGGATCCTGAAGTCGAATATGGTCGCGGGTTGCCTGCAGAATCTGGCAGCTCGGCAAACCCTCAAATGACCCAATTGATCGCTGACCTGGAAAGCGCGGGCTGGATTAGATCTGCAGAGCAGGTTCAATTCAAAAACACGATGGCGATCGATTTAAGGCCTCAGGTGGAGGAGTTGCTGGCCAGGATGAAACAAAAAACTCGCTACAACATCCGCCTGGCGACCCGCAAAGGGGTGACGGTCCGAGCTGGGACGGTGAGCGACCTGAAGCTGCTGTATCAGATGTATGCGGAAACATCGTTGCGAGATGGTTTTACTATTCGCGATGAGGAATACTATTTATCCCTTTGGAGGAAGTTTATTGAGGCAGGCATGGCAGAACCCCTCCTAGCTGAAGTTGAGGGGGAACCTGTAGCGGGTTTAATTGTTTTCAGGTTTGCAGGCCGGGCCTGGTATATGTTCGGGATGTCGCGGGAAATTCACCGGGAGAAAATGCCCAATTATTTGCTTCAATGGGAAGCCATGGTCAGAGCGAAAGAATCCGGGTACACTGATTATGATCTATGGGGTGCACCGGACGAATTCTCAGAAGATGATCAATTATGGGGAGTCTTCCGGTTTAAGCGTGGACTGGGTGGTGAAGTAATAAGATATATTGGCGCCTGGGATCTGCCGTTGAACAAATTGCTATATCAATCCTATACCCAGTTGATGCCGCGCTTGCTTTCCATCATGCGCGCTCGGGGCAGGGAACAGACCGCTGGTTCTATTCAAGCAAGCTGAGATCACACGAGGAGAAAGGACAGTGCTACCAAGAATTCAATTTGCCCATTTACCAACGCCAATCGAAGCGCTACCCAGGTTGTCTGAAGCCCTGGAAGGCCCCCAGATTTTTGTTAAACGAGATGACCAGACCGGATTGGCTTTCGGGGGAAACAAAACCAGAAAACTTGAATTTCTCCTGGCAGATGCGAAAGCGAAAGATTCAAGAACGTTGATCACGGCTGGAGCAGTGCAGTCCAATCACTGTCGTCAAACTGCTGCAGCAGCAAATCGGGTTGGTTTCGATTGTATACTGGTTCTGACTGGTGAAAAACCAGCCCGACCGACGGGAAATAATTTCCTCGATCAATTCCTGGGGGCAGAGATAATTTGGGCCGGGAGCGGTGACAGGGAGCAATACCTTGATGCAACTTTCAAACAGGCTGAGAAAGATGGTAAGCAACCGTACCTGATTCCATACGGCGGTTCGAATGAAATTGGGGCTGCTGCGTTCGTTTTCGCGATGAAAGAAATGCTTAATCAGAACCCTGATTTCGATTGGGTGATCATCGCGTCATCTTCTGGTGGGACTCAAGCAGGCATGGCAGTTGGTCAAAGGATGTTTGGATATCAGGGCCAGGTCTTGGGTATCAGTGTTGACAATCCGGCTGTTGAACTGAAGGAGAGGGTGGCAGGTTTGGCAGGAGTAACGATTCGTGCGTTAGGTGAACAGGATGAATTCTCCCCGGATGAAATCCTGGTTAATGATGAATTTCTCGGTGAAGGTTATGGGATCATGGGTGCTCCTGAAGTGGAAGCGCTGACCCTGTTTGCACGATACGAGGGTTTGCTTTTAGACCCGGTTTATACTGGCCGGGCTGCAGCAGGATTAATCGAACTGATCCGCAGTGGATTTTTCACCGCGGATCAAAATGTACTCTTCTGGCATACCGGGGGCACAACTGCGCTGTTTGCCGATCAATACATGGATGCGCTGAGCGCACAATAAATTGATTAATTGATTGGTTCCGCGACGACAAACCTCAAGCCCCAGGTCTCTATGCCGTTTTTGGCAATACAGGTCTGGAAAGTCAGGTGATGATCTCCCTGGTAATATTGACTGAATAGCTCGTAGGTTGTCAACCGCTCACCAGTCGCTAAATCAATATAATGACTCCAATTACTACCGGGTGTCAATTTTTGGTATTCTTTTATTGAATTGATCCGGTAACGGTCACGCGATCCATCTCCATTGATGATGAATACTTTTAACCCCTCCATCAATCGGTAAAACTCAATACCAGATAGGTAATTATGGGCGAGGAGACCAATCACTCCGTAGCGAGCTGCGAGTTGGAATTGGGTGACCGTCTCGGGTTTTCCGGAGACGAATCCCGTGTCTCCCGCTGGCTGCTGGACTACTGGCAGCGCCAGGAAACCCGGAACATAGACCCCCCGAACCGTGTTCGCCTTTCCATTTTGGACAAGCGAGGTGAAATTGCTCAGTGAAGGAAGCTGCTCCCGTGAATTCCAAGAATCAATTGTTGGAGGGGGGAGGTGGATTACGCTAATCAGGTTAGCAGAATCTCCACCTGTTTCTGGTAATAATTCTAGGGAGTATGTCTGAGGATCGCTCTGCTGATAACCGCTCTTGAGTGGGAGATAAAAGAGGGAGATTGATAAAGAAAGTACCAGTAATATGAGTAAAGTGTCTCGAAGAATAGAATTTTTATCTTTTTTGTTATACCAATCCATTGTTCACCAATTCCAATAACCTCTGGTTAGAAACTAGTAATAAAGTTGTTCTGTTTATACATCACAACTAACCAGATTCAGCTAATGGAATTGTAAGTTTATGTGAATTTTACGCGTGGGATGCAGGATTGTTTGCAGTAAGCCCTGAAATTTCGTATACCTGGATCAGCTGCTTTTTCCCCTTGGCACTTAATGGATCGATCGGATGAGCCTGAATCGAATTGAGTATGTGTTGGCAAGATTGGGCGCTAATTAAAATCTGTCCAGGAGCTGCATTCTCCTGTAACCTTTTGGCGGTGTTCACACTATCCCCGATTGCGGTGTATTCCAACCGTTTTTGAGTGCCCACCAGGCCTAATACTGCCTCCCCTGAGTGGATTCCAACCCCCAATTCAAGCCTCAGCTCTGAAGGCAGATCGTCTTGGAGGGCGTTAACCGCATCGCGCATGTGAACAGCAGCCCGTACAGCTCGCAAAGTGTGATCACTTTGGGGTATAGGAGCGTTGAAGAATGCCATGATCGCGTCACCCATGAATTTATCTATCGTCCCCTCTTCCAAGAGAATCGCTTCAGTCGCTGCGCCCAGATAGCGATTCAAAACAGAAACCAATGTCTCCGGATCACAGCGCTCACTGAGGCTGGTGTAGCCGCGTATATCCGCGAAGAGCGTGGTGATGAAAGTGCGTGTGCCGCCGAGATCTAATTCATCTGGATTCAGTTGCTCAATCACAGCTGGAGAAACCATCCGCTCAAATAAGCGCCTTTGACCCTCCAGATGACGAGTCTCTGTCTCATCTTCCATCACGATCACAGCTCCCAAAATCGTCTCGCTCGCATCTTTTAGGGGTGACAAGTTCAACCTCAGATGGAGTGATTTTTGGTGAGGGGATTTTAGATCGAATTGCAAGCCCCTAATTTGGTGGTTGAACTGCCTCACACTCGCCAGGTATTGGGATATATTGATCTTTTTTAATAATGGGATCTGGCTAACCTTCTTTCCCAACAAGTTAGCCCGCGAATCTCCCAGGATGTCCTCAGCAACACTGTTTGTAAGGGTAATCCGGTGATCAAGATCCGTCGTGATCACACCACTGGCGATGGAGGCGAATACGTCATCCATCAGGTTTTTTAATTCAGTAACCTCTGATAGCGTCTGCCTGACAGATTCGAATAAACGCGCGTTCTCAATTGCAACGGCTGCCTGATTGGCAAAAGTAGCTAACAGGTTCTTCTGGG
Source organism: Anaerolineales bacterium (assembly GCA_041558875.1). Lineage (GTDB taxonomy): Bacteria > Chloroflexota > Anaerolineae > Anaerolineales > UBA4823 > PFL25. Next base: position 68,095 of record JBFFEL010000003.1, on the reverse strand, counting down.
TTTCGGTAAATAATCCTTCTCGAAGCCTGTTGTCGGCGTATATCACGCCGATAATGCTTTCTTTAAGGATTAGAGGGACGCATAAGATCGACCGCAGGCTCAGAGAAATGACGCTTTCTTGAGCATCAAAGCGAGGATCTTGCAGGGCATTGGTGGTAAGAATTGGACGTCCTTCCGACAGTACCTGGTTTACAACGGTCCTGCTGAGTGCAGAGTCGGATGGATCGATTGATTCTTGTTCCCAGTTTCTCGCAATATGAATGCTTAATTCACCGCTGCTGTCGTTGAGCATGAGGAAACCCCGCTCAGCTCCAGTCAAGCGGATAATGGTGTCCATCACAATTCGCAAGACATCGTCTAGCTGCAGGGATGAATTTACTACCTGGCTGATATCGGCCAAGGCGATATGGCTGTTGCGCTCTTCCTCCAGCTTGGCTACCCGGCTGCTCAATTGGGATAGCGAGCTGGTTAACTGGGCCAGGTCACCTAATACCGTGCCGATATCATCTGCGCCATCCTGGATCAAGGTATTATGAATTTGTTCAGTAAGCTGACTGAGAAGAAATATTTGCTTTTCTAATTGGTGATTACCTGATTTAGATGAATTGCTTTCCATCAAAAATCCAATTATTTGGGCTCTGCCGAACGTGATTTACGCTTTGGGTTCTTAATACGTGTAATAATGCCCTGGAATTTAGCACGGAAGGAAAGTTCACGAATCTCCTTACCCGCTCGTTCAGCATCCTCGCTGTCCGTAGTTTGATTTCCGTAAATCCATGACTGGTAAGGGATGAGAATCGAATTAACTGGCTGCTCGGTAACAGGAAGCATCTCCACCAGATCATTTGCTCTCTCGGAAGGAGTGTGTGAAATTTCCGGGGGATGACCAAGTCGCGAGAGTGCCCGATTCAGTTCAAGATAGGCCCGCGAAAGTGGAGATAAGCTCGCATGACGAGACCAGCGGATTAGAATCTTTGGGGCTTTTATCCCTACCCGTTGTAAAGTTGATTCTAATTGGACTGGTATTGGAGGGGAACCACGCTGTTTCCGGATGCGGCGGGCGAACAAAGTTATTGAAATGATCAGGATAGCAGTAAGAGTGATATAGATCAGCGTTGGACTGAAAGACCATCCTCCGATTGAAAGGTTTTGGTTTGAACCACCCTGAGCTGACAATTCATCAAGACGGCGTTGCGCGCGATCTTGAAGCTGGTTATTTAACAAATTTGGTGGCGGTGTATCGGAGGAATCTGGATCTAAACCTAGTGGGCGGATAATTGGTTCCTGAGAGACAGTTGGTTCGAATTCTACCCAGCCAATATTGGGAAAATATACTTCAGGCCAGGCATGCGCGTCTCTATGGGCAACGCTAAATAATTCTCCACTGGTCTGGATTTCTTGATAGATATCGACTGAACCGGATTCCAAGCCCGGAATATCTTCAACATCCCCAAGTGAGGATCCTTCACCTTCAGCATACCCAACTGCGAGTCGGGCAGGAATCCCCAACGATCGCAACATGATAATTTCTGCACTGGCATAATAATTACAAAAAGCCTGCTTATGATCAAACAACACCCAATCAATCGGCTCCTGTCCTTCTGGAGGTGCAGGGACTGTATCGTTGTACTCTAACTGTACTCGCAGGAAGTCTGTTATCGCTTGGGTAATGTCGTAAGGATTATCAAGATCTGCAGCAAGTTCTTTAGCCAGCTCAATGGTACGTTCCGTGATCGTTTCCGGAAGCTGTAAATAGCGAGCAGTTACCCAGGAGGGATAGTCCGTGCCTGCCTCGCGCAACTCTTTTTGTGAGGCCGCGGTCAATGAGGCGGTGACTTGATAGGTATCGCCAGCCAGGAGGACTGGATCAGCTTTGACGTGGCTCCAATCAACAGAGTCGTCAGGATTAACTGCATAAATCGCATCTCCAGGTCGGCTGACCCATTCTGGTTGGGACGGTGTGTGCAGATTTTGGATAGGAAATAATGTTGTTATTGAGAAAGTAGAGCTGGTCCTGTTCTCATATTCAGGTAGGTTGAGGTTAAAATCGTCTGGGGAGACAAAATCTTGATCTGGCATGGTGTTGGACCAGCCTACATCGTAAGTATCGTACACCCGGGAACGCCAGTAATAACGGACATTCGTGGAGGCCCGTGGGGGAGCTTCGATGGTCATGATGACCGTGTCGCTGAGTGGATTACCTCTCCCCAATGGCAGATGCTCTCCATAGAAATCTGAGACCACCCCCACAGATGCTTGAAGGGAATAAAACACGTTGCTTAAACTATTGCGAAAATCCATCCAAGGTCGGGTTGCATTCAACCAGGCTTGTTCGGCTTGAGGGACAGCAGATGCGACTGCGGGGACGGTCCAGGCAAAAAGAACGAGGATAACCGTGGTGATCAAGCCCAGGCGAAGTGAATCAATTCCCACATATGGAGGTAAATAGGTACCGTTACTCTTCCATTTGTATTGAAGATTCACAAAATGTAAACGCGCCACGACCAATAATGCCAGGAAGATAAATCCCGCGATAAACCATGTTCGCACGGGCAAGAAGGAATCATATATCTGGATGATGATAATCGCGAAGCCAGTGGGGATGATTGCCCTCCAAGGATTTCCATGACGTGTTAAGCTGTAGCCAGCGTAAACACTCAATATCCAGAATAGGATAGCCATCAGCAGGTTGAAAAACAGGTTGTCAGTGACAGGTTTTTGTTGGAAGATCTGATCGAGGATGATTAGCATTCGATTGCCCATGCTGATCATTCTCTCTGACCATAATACCCCCTGACCATAGGTTATTCCAACTTGCCAGAAGATGACAAATACGCCGTACACAAAGGCAAAGAACCTGACCGTGCCAGCGGAAAAAGTACTCTTGCCGAGGGCAAGTCCGGCGATGACTCCCCAAAATGCGACCGTTTGGACCAGGCTTAATTCGTTCGTCCAGTCGGTTGCATTAAGTCTAGTCGCGGCAACATATATCGCTGCGATTAGGAGAATTGCTGCTGGCCAATCCCACCAACGTGCTGGTTTTAAATCATTGAGTTGAGAAACCATAAAAATTACACCGTTAATAATGCAATCTTCATAAATTTTTGACTGGGATTCATCAAAATTACTTAATCGTATGGGATTTGGTTCAGGCGCCAATTGCGTGAATGTATTATATCAGCCAGGGAAGAGAGCCTGGTCTCTCTAAGCTGTTGCTAATGGTTTGGCAATAGGATTTAATAAGATGGAGAGGTAAAAACTTGGCAATGTTTTTACCTCTCAAACCAACTTCTGAAATTATTTATCTGTAATCGAGAGCTAGCCGATCAATCCGGTGATTGACATTTAAGCAACAGGTTCAACTTCCCTACCGGTAACAACCGCCATGCGTTTGCCGACGTATCGCTCGAGACCAATTGATGCATTCGAGAAAGTCTCGGCTGTAGCGATGGTTGCCGGATGCGAGTTGAACTGGTCGACCTCCATCCCGTTTTCATCCCAGGATTGGAGTACATAAGGGATTTTACTCATCTTGTCGATAACTTCATAGGGGATATCTTCGTAAAGGATCTCTTCCTCAAAGTTAAGCTCTCCGCACTTATTAAAAAGTGGTTCAAGCACATAGGGCGGCATGGTGTAGACGATTTCGCCAGCAATCTTTTCAATATCCCAGAAGTGGTACTTTCCACCGACCAACGGGCCATGGCGCATTGAACAGGCCAGCATCTTGCTCGGTAATGCATTGTCCCTTAATAAGTGGAAAGCTTTCCTGAATACATAAATACCGAGCCAATGCTTATCCGACCAGGATAATTGGATACCACGCCGCTGAGCCTGTTGTTCCAGGGCAGGATTTTCGGTGAGCCGGCCGATCATCATTGTGATGACCGCCCGCCATTTACCCATGTCAACGTCGTTATTTTTGGCGATTTCAACGCCCTCTGCGGCTGCGTTTGCCACAGCCCAAATTTGTGCCATCGTGAAGCAGGTTGTGACATTCGTTGGGATTGCCATGGAGGTGAGCGTGCGGACAACTTCAACACCCTCCGTACTGGCCGGCACTTTGATCATCAAGTTTGGTGCAATGGCCCGAATTTCCTGAGCGGTCTCGACCATTTTCGCCGTATCTGTCAGCAAGCGCGGATCAAGCTGCCCGGAGATGTAACCAAACCTGCCGCCGGAAGCTTCCCAGATCGGCATCATCATCTCTGCCCCGCGCCGGATGACTTCTTTGTAGGTCAACCAGAAGTATTCCTCCCGGGAAAGACCAGGATTGGAAGCGATAAGATCATCAATCCACTCGTTCCAGGTATCGGGATCATTCTTCACTGCGGTCAGCGAAAGGGGTGGATTGGTGGTGCAGCCGCGCACTAGGCTTTGTGCTGGATCATCTAAAACGAAAATCCTGTTGAGCTGCTCCTCCAATATGTTTTTCTCATCCTCTGGTGCGTCTGCAACCATGCTTTTCACCCAGGAGTCGAACACCAAAGGTGACGAATCCCACCAAACTTCCAAATCTGGATTCACCTGGGTCAAGCGCTCGAGTACACTCTCATTCATCAGATTTGCCTCCATTATTTATAGTAGTGCTGTAAGAACTGCTTTGATTTATCGCCATCCAATCTTACAATCGATGGTGGTTGGCAAATGTCAGCGATTTAGTGTCACGGTAAGAGAATACAAATCTCCCCGGTTATAGCAATAGGTAAACTCCACTGGTGTGCCATCTTCCGCGAATACAGTGCGTTCTTTGAACAGGATCGGAGAACCCAGTTTGATCTGCATCACTTGGGCGAGATTTGGATCTGCCAGCCGCGCTTCTAATTTTTGTGTCGCCCATTTGACCGGGTAGCCTTTCTCCGCAAACTTCGACCATAGATGTTGAACTTCGAAAGTGAGCGAATTTTCCTGCAAGAATTCCGAGAATAACCCATGTGGGATATAAGAATCATGGAGCGTTACGAGGATATCGTCAACTTCTCGGAGAGTTTTTATGTTGATCAATAAATCATTTGTCTTGAGCAACAATTTTTGGGCAATTTTAGGGATGGCAGGGATAACCTCAAGTTTGAGTATTGCTGCCCGCGCATTCATCCCTCGCCGGTTGGAATTTTCGAAGAAATCAGTCAGTTGGCTGTGGTCTCTTTCAATATGGGGTAGGGTTACAAAGGTGCCCACTCCATGGCGGCGGTACAAGAGGCCGTCATCAATCAGGTCTGAGGTGCTTTGGCGGACAGTCATCCGGCTGACACCGTACTGTGCTGCCAATTCATCTTCGGAGGGCAGTTTCTGACCTCTTTCTATTTCCCCTGATGTGATTTTCTCCCGCAGTGATTCGCGGATTTTCACGTAGAGCGGGATACCATCGGTTTTGGAAATATCATCCATCGAATTCTGTGTATTAAAGGTCGTTCCTAGAAACATATAGACGTATAGATATCTATATTATAATCCAGTTTTTTCTAGGAAGTATGGGAATTTATGAAAAGTATCACGATGTGGTTTATTTATGGTAAAATGTGCCCCATTGCCAGTATTGCTGCCCAATGCAGCATAATAAAATTCTAACTTGAGGTGAAAAACTCCTGGGAGAAGCCGATTTTAGGCTTTCTCCTGACAATTAAGGAGCGTCTATGCTTAATGATTGGATCTTCATTGGAGTTTTCTTAGTTCTAGCCCCAATTTTCCCAGCAGCAGCACTGTTAATTCCTAGACTAGTTGCCCCCCGGAAACCAAATCCACTCAAGACAGAAACTTACGAATGTGGCATTGAAACCTACGGTGAGACCAGGGTTCAATTCAAGGCCCAGTATTATATTTTTGCACTCGTCTTTCTTATTTTTGATATCGAAGTGGTGTTCTTGTATCCCTGGGCAGTTGCCTTCGATCAACTTCCGATGTTCGCCGTATTGGAAGGGGTGCTTTTCATTTTGATTCTCGTCGCTGGCTTGTTGTATACATGGCGTAAGGGTGTCCTGGAATGGGCTTAGGGGGTTCAAGGTTTAGATTGAAAAAGGCTGATGGAATATATTCCTCAGCCTTTTTGTGCGGTTTAATTTGGGTTGGCTTTTATCGATCAGGAGAGTTGAATGAGTGATCCGGTTAATTCCATTTCAGAATGGCTGCGGACAATTCTATCCAATTGGGGATTATCTGAGGGATTGATCACAGTTATCTTAGCTGTGTTAGGGGTTGTCATTTTGGCGACCATTGTACTGGTTGTTGATATCATGTTGGTATGGATTGAACGCAAGATAGTCGCCCGGTTCCAAGACCGCTTGGGTCCCAACCGGGTAGGACCATTTGGCATCATCCAACCGATTGCAGATGTAATTAAATTGCTGATTAAGGAAGACATTCTCCCCGATGGAGCGGATAAATTTATCTTCAATATTGCGCCAATATTCGCCTTAGCAACGGTACTGCTGCTTTGGGCAGTGGTCCCCTTCGCTCCGACCATAATCGGGGCTGATATCAATGTAGCAGTCTTGTATATCGTTGCCATTGGTTCAATCGGTACGTTGGCAATCATCATGGCAGGTTGGGCATCCAACAACAAATATGCTTTGCTGGGAGCATTCCGAACTGTAGCCCTGCTAATTGCCTATGAAGTTCCCATGGTTATTGCCCTACTGGTTCCAGTTTTGCTGGCTCGCTCGATGGGCATGCAAACAATTGTTGCCGCACAGAGCCCCTGGTACATATTTGTGGTACCTCTTGCAGCAATGATACTTTTTGTTTCCTCAATTGCCGAACTCGGAAGGACGCCGTTTGATATCAGCGAAGCGGAATCTGAGATCGTTGCCGGGTTCCATATTGAATATACGGGAATGAAATTCGGTCTTTTCTACGCGGGTGAGCTACTGCATGCTTTGACCGTTTCAGCTTTGATCGCCACTTTATTCCTAGGTGGGTGGCGCGGACCTTTTGTAGATCAAGTTCCAATCCTGGGTCCGATTTACTTGTTTATTAAAGCGTTCCTTGTTTACTACCTGATCATGTGGGTACGCTATTCATTCCCGCGCATTCGCATCGATCAAATGTTGGGTTTCAATTGGAAATTTTTAACTCCACTGGCATTATTCCTTTTGGTGGTGGTTGCTGTTTTAGATAAAGCGATGGTGGGCGTATCACAGGTGCAGTATGTTTTGGTTATGTTAGGCGCCAACCTGCTTATCGTTTGGGGTACGTTGATCATCTTGCGTACTTATGCAAGGGTGGAGCGGAAACGGGTTGGTGAAGAGCGAGAGGTTGCGATCGCTCCGGAATCTGATTTGGCAGATCTTGTTGGACAGGAGTGAGTCGATGACGGTTTTCCAAGCAATTTTTCTGGTAGTAGCAGTCGTAACCCTGGGCGGCGCAGTGATGGTTGTCACTGTCAGAAATCTAATTCATGCGGCTTTATGGTTGATCCTATCTTTATTTGGCGTCGCAGTGATGTATGGTTTGCTCAGTGCCCCGTTCTTCACGGTGATCCAGGTAGTAATTTATATCGGAGCGATAGCAATTCTGATGATCTTTGCCATAATGCTCACTCGCCGGGTCGCACAGGAGCCGGGGAGCAGCGTCAATAAAGGCTGGTGGATGGCCGGATTGATGTCGTTGGTACTGTTCACTGCCTTGGTTTGGATGTTCAGCACTTGGAGTGGTTTTCAAACGACCTTGCCACAATTACCGGAGGGAATTGATACGATCAAGGTCCTGGGTACCGCGCTGGTATCTCCTAATGGATACGTCATCCCCTTTGAAATTGCCTCGGTTCTGCTGCTGGCAGCTTTGATCGGTGCAGTGGTGGTGGCATGGGAGGGGAAAACATGATTTCACTTTCGTACTTTTTGGTTTTTGCAGCCGCATTGTTTTGCATCGGATTGTACGGCGTGTTAGCCCGCAAAAATGCGATCGCTATTCTCATGGGGATCGAGCTGATGCTCAATGCCGTGGTGATCAACCTGATCGCCTTCTGGCGATTTCGTACTCCAGAAATGATCGCAGGTCAGGTATTTGGGGTTATTGTTTTCGCAGTCGCGGCTGCCGAGGTAGCTGTAGGATTGGCTTTGTTCATCGCTATTTATCGCCGACGCAACACGATCGCCGCCGACGAGATCGATTTATTGAAATGGTAATGGGAGGTTGTTAATGGAAGCATCGACACTCGTCTGGTTACTACCCGCCCCACCTTTGCTGGCTTTTTTCCTGATAATTTTGCTGACCAACCGCAGCAAGGCATTAAGCCATATCCTGGGAGTTGGCGCTGCGCTGCTCTCCTTTATCGGCAGCTTTGTGATCATCGTGCTGGCGCTCCAATCAGGCCACCTCGGTGAAGAACCATTCACCTCCGTCCTCAACTGGTTCCCGACTGGGGATACCTGGTTCCAGATCGGGGTTTGGGTAGATCCGCTCACTGTAGCAACCCTGTTTTTCGTGGCGATTACCGTCTTGATGATCTTTCTCTATAGTGTTGGCTACCACAATTACGGCGCGCCGAAAGGCGATCATGATGCGCCGGGATTGCAGCCCCATGGTGCCACTGTCGAAGATGAGCATGGACACAAACACCGCGTACCTTCCATCGAGCCGATGTACTCTCGCTTCTTTGCCTTTATCTCCCTGTTTGCATTTGGGATGTATGTCCTGGTTGTCTCGAACAACCTGCTTACTTTGTTTGTTGGCTGGGAGATCATGGGTCTTTGTTCATACCTGTTGATCGGCTTTTGGTATGCCAAGCCATCTGCTCGAGCCGCGGCGATCAAGGCCTTTCTCACCACCCGAGTTGGGGATGTGATCATGCTTCTCGGATTAGCCTATCTATATTATTTGGCAGGCAGTTTGAGCTACAACGTCATCTTCTCTGAAGAGACTCTTCACATGCTGACCTCCTCCCCAACGCCATTCTTCGGTGTGTCTGCGGCGGTGGTGATCGGTTTATTCCTCTTTATCGGGACGGTCGGTAAATCTGCCCAATGGCCGCTGCATGTCTGGTTGCCGGATGCCATGGAAGGCCCGACCCCCGTTTCGGCGATGATCCATGCAGCAACGATGGTCTCTGCAGGGGTCTACCTGGTGATCAGGGTATTCCCAATAATCTCTGCCGGTATGGTGCATGGCGAACCGACGATAACCATGAATGTCATGGCTTTCATTGGTGCTTTCACGGGTCTCTTTGCTGCGACGATTGCCGTTGCCCAGAACGATATCAAACGCGTGCTTGCCTATTCAACCATCTCCCAATTGGGATATATGATCGCCGCCATCGGTATCGGCGCCTACGTAGCAGCTGCCTTCCACCTGATGACGCATGCTTTCTTCAAAGCGCTCTTGTTCCTTGGTTCTGGTTCCGTCATCCACGGCGTGGAACATGGCGTCCTGCATACCGGCGAGGACATTGATCCTCAAGACATGTTCAACATGGGCGGCTTGCGCAAGAAAATGCCGATCACATTCTGGACTTTCTTGATTGGTGGATTGGCGCTATCTGGTTTCCCGTTCATTACCGCCGGTTTCTGGTCGAAGGATGAGATCCTCGCTGATGCATATGCTCATTCCAGCTGGGCGGTATTGATCGTCCTGGCTTTCGCGGCTTTGCTGACGGCTTTCTATACCATGCGCCAGATCACCCTCACATTTCTGGGAGAATCTCGTACGGAATCGGCCGAGCATGCCCATGAGTCGAAATGGACGATGACTTTTCCGCTGATATTTTTGGCTGTTTTTGCAATCGTGGCAGGCTGGCCAGGAATCCCCATCGACTTCCCTGTAATCGGTGGTTTCATCCCTAATTTTATTCATGATTTTGTTGGCGAGACTTTAGCAGAACATCCAGAGACGATCAGGTTTAATTTTGTGCCGTTGTTAATTTCCCTGGGAGTGTCTCTAGGTGGATTGGCTCTTGGCTGGTTAGTTTACAAAGATGTGAAGGCCGGAGAACCAGACCCACTTGAAAAACCATTGGGGCCAATTTACAGAATCTTGAAGAATAAGTACTACTTTGATGAGCTGTATGACTTTCTGTTCGTCAGGCCATCCATATGGATTTCGAGACAATTCACTTATTTATGGCTTGACCAGAAGATTATTGATGGCATTTTGCATACCATTTCTCGCGTTGCATTCAGCTTGGGTGGATTGTTCAGGAATTACATCGATAAACCGGTTGTGAATGGCTTTGGTGATTTTGTTGGCGAAAGCGTTAAACGGATTGGTCGCGCATCGCGCTTCATTCAAACTGGTCGCGTTCAGCAGTATATGGTCATGGCGTTGATCATCGCGTTCGGAACTTTGTTTTACTACCTGTTTTTCTTATCTCAACCATGATTTCATCACACAATTATGAATCTATTGATGTCGATCTAGTACAGGGTTACAGGAGCCAAGAATGGAATTCATCATGAATCATCTGCTTACCCTAATCCTGTTTAGCCCAGTTGCCGTGGCTATCCTGGTCATCCTTTTGCCGCGGGAAGAGGTTAAACTACAACGTTGGGTAGCATTCCTGGGAAGCCTCATACCGCTGGCTTTATCAATCGTTTTATGGTTTGCTTTTAACCCAGACCAGCCTGGATTCCAATTTCAGGAGCGGTATGTTTGGTACGAACCGATAAACTCTTCATTTCATGTAGGTGTGGATGGCATCTCGCTAACCATGGTGCTGTTAACCACCCTGCTAACCCCTCTGGCCATTCTAGCCTCATACAGCATCAAGGATCGGGTCAACACGTACATGTTCTTTTTCTTGATGCTTGAGATGGGTATGCTGGGTGTATTCCTCTCTCTTGACCTGCTGGTTTTCTTCGTCTTCTGGGAACTTGGTTTGGTCCCGATGTATTTCCTGATCAACCAGTGGGGCAGCGAGACCGGAGAGAAGGAGATTTGGGGTCGCAAGATAAAAGCCCGGACATATGCTTCGTTTAAATTCATGATCTATACCATGGCTGGCTCGTTGGGATTACTGCTGGCGATCCAGCTGATCGGGGTTGTCGCTGGGACCTTTGATATGCTGATCCTGTTTGAGCAAATGGGCAGCGTGGAAGGGACCCTAATGGGATATCCCGTGAGCACAGTGAAAACCGTCGCCTTCTGGGCATTTGTAATCGCCTTTGCCATCAAAGTGCCAGTCTGGCCATTCCATACCTGGCTGCCTGATGCACATACCGAAGCCCCGACTGCCGGTTCAATGATCCTAGCGGGTGTACTCTTGAAATTAGGTGCTTACGGCTTCCTACGTCTGGTGCTGCCGCTTTACCCGGATGAATCAAGGTATTTCGCTGGAGCTTTGGCCTTTCTGGCGACAATGGCGATCATCTTTGGAGCCCTTGCTTCTTATGGTCAAAACGACTTTAAACGCCTAGTGGCCTATTCTTCGGTCAATCACATGGGCTTTGTGATTTTGGGTGTGGCCGCAGCAGCATTCGCCATCAACTCGGATAATGCAACCATTGCACTCGAAGGCGCGGTGCTGCAAATGTTCAACCATGGCTTGTCTGCGGCTGGGATGTTTTTCCTGGTCGGTGTGATATATGAGCGTACGCATACCAGGAATCTCAATGAGTTTGGAGGGTTGTTCCCTCTGATCCCGGTATATGGAGGTATCCTGATCTTTACCTCGATGGCTTCCCTCGGTCTTCCTGGGTTGGGAGGCTTCATATCCGAATTCCTGGTAGTCCGTGGTGCCTGGCCGGTCTTTACACTCTTCACTATCTTGAGCATGATCGGTCTTTTCTTCACAGGCGCTTACATCCTCAAGGGGATTAAGCAGGTCTTGCATGGACCATTGAATGAACGCTGGAAAGGGCATCTCAGCGAAATTAATGTTCGCGAGGCATTCGTCATCACTCCATTGATGGTGCTTATGCTGGTAATCGGTGTCTGGCCTGCTGTGCTTCTGGATGTAATCAATCGAGCAGTAATGATGTTTTACTCGCTCTACTCTTGATTGAGGTGAATGATGGCATTCCCATTTCTTAGCGTAATCATTTTTACCCCTATCATCGCCGGATTGTTCATTCTGTTGATTCCCGGTGAAAGGAAAACAGAGATCCGGGTAACTGCTCTGGCAGCTGCCTTCATCGCTTTGGCGCTTTCCATCTGGGTTTATTTCTCATATAACCCAGATGTCGGAGGGTACCAGTTTCTGGAGAAGTATGATTGGTTTCCCCAATTAGGGATCTCCTATTTTGTCGGTGTGGATGGGATAAGTACACCGCTAATTGCACTGACAGGCATCGTCATGTTTACTGGCGTGTTGATCTCTTGGGGTATCGATGACCGCCCGCGTGAGTTCTTTGCTTTCCTGTTTATTCTCGCTTCGGGAGTTTTCGGGGTTTTTGCTGCCCTAGACTTATTCGGCCTGATCTTCTTCTACGAGATCGCTGTTTTCCCAATGTACCTGCTGATTGCGATTTGGGGTTGGAAGGTGACCCGTGAGTACGCGGCGATGAAACTGACCTTATACCTATTTATCGGTTCGGTCATTGCCCTGGTTGGTATTTTAGCCATGTATTTCGGCTCTGGTCTGGAAACATTTAATATGCTCGAGCTTGAAGGAGCTGGCTTTTCAACGACCTTCCAAAGATTCTGGTTTCCCTTCATATTCTTTGGATTTGCGGTGTTGGGAGGTATCTTTCCTTTCCATAACTGGAGTCCAGATGGTCACGTTGCCGCGCCAACAGCAGTTTCGATGTTCCATGCGGGTGTGTTGATGAAACTGGGTGCGTTTGCCGCGCTGCGGGTGGGGATTATGCTGCTACCGGAGGGGGCCAGGTTCCACCTGCCCTGGATTATCGTGTTGACATTAATAAATGTTGTCTATGGGGCGTTTATCGCCATGGTGCAATCTGATTTTAAGTATGTGATCGGCTTTTCCTCAGTTTCCCATATGGGCTTGGTTTTGATGGGCTTTGCCACACTAAACGGAGATGGCATGTTGGGAGCTGGAGTGCAAATGTTCTCACATGGCATCATGACGGCTCTCTTCTTTGCTGTTGTCGGTGTGATCTATGATCGAGCGCATACGCGGGAAGTTCCTAAGCTGGGAGGGTTCGCGAAATTGATGCCAATTGTTGCCGCGGCATTTGTCGTGGGTGGTTTGGTATCGATGGGTATGCCAGGATTCTCGGGATTTGTAGCCGAATTCCCGATATTCATGGGCCTGTGGCGCTACCAGCCCTGGATCGCTATTGTCGCCTCGATCTCCATTGTCATCACCGCATCCTATATTATCCGCATAACCGGCAGGGTGTTTTTCGGAAAGATGCCCGAAGAGTTCGTGGGACATTTCGGTGACGCCACGATCCTGGATAAAGTGGCCCTTGTATTCCTGAGTGCGATCTTGATCGTGGTTGGAGTTTATCCGGCCATCATGGTCAATATGGTTGAATCAGGGGTAGAAAATATTATGCGCCTGTTGGGAGGTGCCTAGGTGTTCAGTAGTATAGATCCTGTCATGATCCGGGCATTAATCCCGGAAATTGGCCTGGCAATTCTAGCGCTGATCGTGTTGGCATACGATCTTGTCTGGCGGGGGGAGGCAAAGCGCGGGCTTGGCTGGTTGACTGCCGGTGGTATCGCAGTCGTATTTTTTCTGACAATTACATTCTCCCGACCAGGTGAGGAATCTGTGCAGATCTGGGGTGGGATGCTGCGTCACGACTGGCTGAGCTTTTCCTTCACTTTGCTGTTCCTGTTTGGTGCAGCTACCACCAGCCTGTTTGCTATGGAGATTAAACCGCTCGGACAAAAAGGTGAGTTCTATCTGCTGCTCTTAGTCTCCACGATCGGTATGATCCTGATGGCTTCCTCCGCTGATTTGATCATGCTTTTCCTGGCGATCGAAACGACCTCCATCCCATTATATATATTGGCTGGATTTTACAAATTGGACGATAAGTCAACGGAATCTGGCTACAAGTATTTCCTATTCGGAGCGATGACATCAGCCGTCATGCTTTACGGTTTCAGCCTGATTTATGGATTTACCGGCACGACAGACATCTATGCTATCACTGAGATGGTTGCAACCGGTCAAATTTCGCTCACCCTGGCAATAGGTACGTTGATCTTGGTCATGGTTGGTTTTGGATTCAAGATATCGGTGGTACCCTTTCATTTCTGGGCGCCGGATGTTTATGAAGGAGCCCCGACACCTGTGGCAGGGTTTCTCTCCACCGCATCAAAAGCGGCCGGGTTTGCTGTCTTGATGCGGGTTCTCCTGACAGTTTATGCCGATCCAACGGTGATCCCATACTGGGTTATCGTCACTGCAGCTTTATCAGTGTTCTCGATGACTTTGGGTAACGCTCTGGCCATACCTCAAAAAAATATCAAGCGCTTGTTGGCATACTCCTCAATCGCCCACGCTGGTTATGCATTAATTGGCGTCGCAGCGCTGTCGGAGCTGGGTATTGCATCCGTAGTCTTTTACCTGGTAGTCTACGTGATTACGAACCTGGCTGCTTTTGGCATTGTGGCAGCCTTTTGGCGTATTTCCGGGTCAGACGAAATTGCAGACTACGCCGCCCTGAGCCGGCGTTCTCCGACCCTGGCAATCATCATGCTGGTTACTTTCCTTTCCCTGGCTGGCATGCCGCCTCTGGGCGGATTTGTCGCCAAATTTTTCGTGTTCGCGGCCGCAGTCAGAGCTGGTCTGGTTTGGTTAGCAATTATTGGTGTTTTGAACGCAATTGTAGGTCTTTACTACTACTTGATCGTTTTAAAGGTAGTCTATTTGTATCGATCGGAGGATGAAGATAAACCGGTCCCCTTGACCCGTCCCTATACCCTGGCTCTATTCGTCCTGTTGATCGGGATTGTCCTCCTGGGAACTTTGTTTGGGCCTTGGGCTGAATGGTCAGCAAGAGCAGCATCAGTATTGTTCTAAGAAAAATAGCTTGTCAATATTCTTCTGACGATGATTTTACCCAGATTTTGTAAACTAACCTTAGTTTGTCCTTTTTTGCACATTGACGAGTGCTATTCCCCTGTGATACAATCGGCGCGCCATGAGCCAGACAAGTGAGCAGCCCGATAAGAAAACGGCTCTGCGCTCGTTTAACGTCGTACTGGCGGCGGTAACAGGATCAGTTGGTTGTTTAACGATAGTTATCATCCTGGTAGCATTCTTAGCTGGACGATGGTTGGATAATCAATTTGGTAGTGATGCGCTTTTCACTGTCGTTCTCATGGTAGCAAGTGTACCTGTGACATTAGTAGTAATGTTTTGGGTGGTGAGAACCATCACCTCTCGTTTTGCAAAACTACCTGAACTAAACTCAAAGGAAGCGGAGGAGGGCATAGAACGTGGAAAAACCCCCTAGGAAATGGCGTTATGGCATCAACCGATGGGTGATCTTAGCGTTAGTTATCCTTAACATCTTCTTTGTCTATTACGTTTATTATCCTGTTCTGCCGCACATCCAATTGCCGGCAGAAAATGTGTCTGAAGTGCCCCTTTTCGGTGATTTCTTTCTCACCAATACCATGGTGGCAACGGTAATCGCCGATGTGATCTTGATTTTGATCGCGATTGCTGTATCCCGGGCGGTTCGTAGCGGTGAGTTGATCCCGAAAGGTATACCAGGCGCGATCGAAGCCATCCTTGAGGTGATAAACAATCTTACCGAATCAACTGCTGGTAAGTGGGCAAAGAGCATTTTCCCTTACTTCGCTACGATAACTCTATTGGTGCTTATCGTGAATTGGATGGAATTGATCCCTGGGGTGGACAGCATTGGCAGATTGGAACATGCCGAACACGGGCATCCAGTTGAAGAGGTCATCCCTGGGAGTAATATCTGGACAATTTTAAGTGAACGAGATGCAGGGGAACATGCTGAGCACAATGGTGGCTATAACCTGGTCCCATATGTCAGGGTTGCTTCAACGGACCTGAATTTTACGGTAGCCCTGGCATTGATATCCGTCTTGATGACACAGGTCATGGGTGTGAGAGCCCTAGGGGCGACCTATTTCACGAAATTCCTCAACGTTGGAGGTATTTTCAAACGTCCTATATTTGGTTTCATTGACTTTTTCGTTGGCCTTTTGGAACTGTTATCAGAGCTTTCAAAACTGCTCTCATTCTCCTTCCGTTTGTTTGGAAATATCTTCGCCGGAACCGTGCTGCTTTTCGTTATTGGTACATTGATCCCGGTATTCGTCCAGTCGCTATTCTTAGGGCTGGAATTCTTTGTTGGTCTCATCCAAGCCGTTGTATTTGGAATGCTGACCATGGTATTTATGGCCCAGGCTACTCAGGGTCATGGGGAACACCACGAGGAAGAAGAAGCGCACGCATAATTCATAATTTGCCGGGATAACCAACCCGGACTGAAAATACATCTGTAATTAAGCATGGAGGTAAACAAAATCACATGGAAGTCGCAGCCGCAAAACTAATCGGAGCAGGTCTGGCAATGGTGGGCACAATTGGTGCGGGTATTGGAATTGGTATGCTGGTGAACGGAGCCGTGCAAGGTATTGCACGCAATCCAGATGCCAGTGGTGATGTGCAAACCAACATGATCTTGGGTATTGCATTTACAGAAGCAGTGGCAATTTACTGTTTGGTTGTGTCCCTCCTGATCCTGTTTGTTGGATAAACCTGAGGTGCAAGTGGGCGAGAAGGTTAAATTTCTCACCTGCTGCAGGTTGAAAATCGCAATTATGATTATGAAAGGAGCACCCCAGTGGAAGGATTAGGATTAAATCTAGGTTATTTATTTGTTCAAATATTCAATTTCGCGATCATCTTCATCGTCTTGCGTGCCTGGGTTTATAAACCCATCCTGGGTCTCTTGGAGAGGCGCAGGACCGCCATTGCGGAGGGATTAGAAGATGCCCGCATTGCCGCGGAAGCCAGGCAGAACGCTGAGGAAGAAGCGCAGCAGGTGCTCTCCGAGGCACAGACCAAGGCCAGCCAGATCTTACGCGAAGCCAATGAAAGAGCCGAGGCTCAGGGTAAAGAAATCTTGGCTGAGGCCGAGTCTGACGCTGCCAAGAAACGTGAAGAAGCTTTGGCCGAGATAGAGAGTGAGCGTGACCGGATTCTCGGCGAGTTGCGTGGACAGGTTGGCGCCTTAGCCATTGCAGCTGCTCAGAAGCTGATCAGTGCTTCTCTAGATGAACAACGCCAGCGGGTTTTGATTGATGAGTTTTTCTCCGGAGTGAAGTCTGGTCAGGTAGTTCTTTTGGAAGGTGAGCAAGTTGGCGGTGCCTCTGCAGAAGTTACCAGCGCTCTTCCGCTCACTCCAGAGGAAAAGGAAGCCGTGCGGCAGGATGTTCTCTCTAAGGTAGGAGATCAAGCAACTGTGACATTCCGCGTAGAACCCGCGATTCTCGGTGGATTGATCGTTCGGATTGGTGATAAGGTGTTGGATGGATCGGTGAGTGGTCAGCTGGAGTCAATGCGACAGAGCCTTTATTAGAGCTGAGCAGTTCAAGAATGTGATCTAAAGATAGTCTGTTGTATGAGTTGTTAACGCCCAGGGATCTTCCTTGGGCGTATTTTATAGAATATGCAACCGGTTAATTTATCTGAATTAATCAGCCATTTTCCTCAGACGTTTGGTAGTGAACGATATGATTCGCAAATTTCTGGACTAGCTATCGATTCACGTCTTGTGAGACCGGGAGACATATTCTTTGCATTGGAGGGTGGTAATTTTGATGGGCACCAGTTTATTCCACAAGCAGTTGAGCGCGGCGCAGCTGTCGTGGTCGGAACGCAAGAAATTGATGAACTAGAAGTCCCATACCTGAGGGTAATTAATGGGCGTCTTGCATTAGCACAATTATCTGCAGCTTTCTATTCCTTTCCAGCAAGGAAACTGGTCGTGATCGGAGTCACCGGTACGGATGGCAAAACTACCACAGCAAATCTAATTTATTCCATCTTGCAGGCTGCAGGAAAACAGACCGGGATGATCTCAACCGTCAATGCTCAGATTGGAAATCGGGTGCTGGATACGGGTT
Organism: Anaerolineales bacterium; assembly: GCA_041558875.1. Taxonomy (GTDB): domain Bacteria; phylum Chloroflexota; class Anaerolineae; order Anaerolineales; family UBA4823; genus PFL25. Next base: position 50,131 of record JBFFEL010000003.1, on the reverse strand, counting down.
TTCATGTCACAACGCCAGAAGCACCCGATGTGCAAAGGTACCTGGCGGAGATGGCGGCTGCAGGGATTTCCCATGTCGTCCTGGAAGCGACCTCCCACGGATTGGCACAACAACGAGTCGCAGCTTGTGATTTTGACCTGGCAGTTGTCACCAACATTACCCACGAACACCTGGATTATCACGGTAGCTACGAAGCCTACCGGGCTGCGAAAGGTCTGTTGTTCACTTATTTAGCCGAAACCCCCTTGAAGGCTGGGGGTAATCCGCGTCTGGCGATCTTGAATAGAGATGATGGCTCGTACGAATACTTAAAATCCCTCTTTGAGGACCTGATGCCTGAAGTTAATCAGGTTTCTTATGGATTGCAGCTGGATGCCGATGTAATCGGCGAGGAGGTCAAATTTCTTGCTTCCGGATTGCGATTTACTGCCCGGATGGGTGAAAAACTCTTGAGAATTAATTCCCAGTTATTGGGTGCCTATAACGTCTCGAATTGCCTTGCGGCGATTTCCACGGCGTGGGGATTAAATATTGAGCAAGAAAATATTCAACAGGGCATTGCTGATTTGGCTGAGATCCCAGGCAGGATGGAAGTTATCGATCTCGGGCAGGAATTCCTGGCAATTGTCGATTTTGCCCATACACCAAATGCGCTCAAAAGGGCATTGCGAGCTGCCCGACAGTTGACGAAAGGTAGGGTAATCGCAGTTTTTGGCTCTGCTGGTTTACGTGATAAAGCCAAGCGACGCATGATGGCTGAGATCTCAGCTCAAATGGCTGACTTAACTGTGTTAACGGCAGAAGATCCCCGCATCGAATCGCTGGAAGATATTCTGGAGGAGATGGCCGAAGGTGCGAGGGAGCAGGGTGGTCTGGAAGGAGAATCGTTCTGGCGAGTTCCGGACCGGGGAGAAGCGATCAAGTTTGCCTTACACAAGGCTGAACCAGGGGATACTGTGATCTCGTGTGGAAAAGGGCACGAGCAGTCGATGTGTTTTGGGGAGATTGAATATCCCTGGGATGACCGCACTGCGATGAGAGCTGGACTTGCCGATATGATGGGAGTTGAGGGTCCAGAGATGCCTTATCTGCCTACGCAAGATGAGAGCTGATTGAATGGAGCAAACTTATCCCTTTCAGCGTGAAAATAAGGTTGGATGGCGAAAATATAATCGATCATAATGTGATTTCAAATTTTGTAGGAATAATTGATAAATGCAAGTATCATTGGGATATTGAAATATAATATGTCATCTCGCACCCGTTTGAAATATATATCACTAAAGGAGATCCAGGAATGAGAACAGTCACACGTCTGATTCGCATGATAATTCGGTTTTTGGTTATCTGGTTTGTCGACACAATTTCCTTGCTGATCACTGCTTGGGTGATTTCGGGAATCAATATCAACCCGGTAGCAGGGACATCAGTTTTTGTTGTGGCAACAGCCGCAGCTTTGTTACTCGGTATCGTTAATCTCCTCATCCGACCACTGATCTTGATGTTGGCCATGCCCCTGGGGTGGATCGTGATTTTCCTGGTTGGATTCATTATTAATGCGATTACGTTGTTAATCACCTCAGCCCTGATGCCTGGTTTTGAGGTTAACGGCCTGTGGGCAGCCTTCCTTGGTGGTTTATTCCTTTCATTGGTCAATACCATCATAACCACCTTGCTGGATATTGATAATGCCGAGTCTTTCTATGCGAACCTGGTAAAAAGACAGGCTGTCAGGCAGGCGGGTGAAATTGAGGATAAAGATTCACGCGGGGTCGTCATGTTGGAGATCGATGGGCTGAGCTTCTGGCATATCAAGAAGGCTGTTGAAGAAGGCTACATGCCCACCATCAAAGGCTTGATCGATAAGAAAGGCTATCAAATCTCGCGAGCAGAATGCGGAATTCCATCCTCAACGCCGGCCTGTCAAGCGGGAATCCTGCAAGGGAACAATGTGAATATGCCCGCCTTCCGTTGGTTGGATAAGGAGGCCAACCGCATCATTTCTGGAGGTCCGCAAATGGCAGAGGTTGAACCCCTGCTCTCGGATGGAAACGGTCTCCTGGAGGGAGGCACCAGCATTGGCAACATGTTCAGCGGAGATGCTGATAAATCAATCTTGACCTTTACAAAGATCATTGAGGGCACCGAGGAAGATAAGAAAAAACGTGCCCAGGATATGTACTTGTTGATGCGCAACCCTTACTTCTTCATGCGTGTCCTGGTGCTGTTCTTCGTTGATGTGATCCAGGAGGTGTGGCAGGGCTGGCAGCAGCGGCGTAAAGATGTTCAACCACGGCTAAACCGCCTTCATAATGGCTACCCCTTCCTGCGAGCGGCGACCAACATTTTTCTCCGCGACGTAGGTGCATACTTCACCATCCTCGACATCGTGCGTGGTGTGCCTGCAATTTACACCCTTTGGGCTGGCTACGATGAGGTAGCCCATCATTCGGGTCCCTGGACTCGAGACGCCATGCTCACCCTGCGCCAGTTCGATCGTACCGTCAGCCATATTCTGAGAGCTATGGAGGAGGATGCTCCCCGTCCCTACGAGTTCATCATGCTCTCTGATCACGGTCAATCTTTCGGGCATACCTTCTTGCAGCGTTATGAGATGGGCATCTTGGATTTCGTTAAAGAGCAGCTGCCCCATGAGACCAGTGCAGTGGCGACCGGTGGTGGTGATGATGGCACAATCGGGGTCACGGCCATGTTGAGTGAATTGGAAAATGTAGAGGGTAGTGAAATGACCGGCATGGTAGGGGATGCCGTTGTGAAGCAGACCAAACGAGCCATGCAATCCAACCTCGACCAGCAGACCAGTTCTGAAGAAGTTGATCCTGCTAAGGTAACCTTGAGCTACAGCGGCAATATGGCACTTCTATATTTTGATCTCTTCCCTCGGAAAATCACCTTGAATGAGCTGAATGCGGCTTATCCAGGAATGGTGGATGCTTTGGTCCAGCATGAAGGAGTCGGTTTCGTTGTTGCTTATGATGATGATGAAGTCCCTATTGTGTTCGGCAAGAATGGCGCGCGCAATCTGCATACTGGAGATGTGACGGGCGAAGATCCTCTAATTCCGTATGGGGATTTGGAACTTCGCAGCTTGCAGGTACGGCGCATCGCTGATTTCCCTAATTGCGGTGATCTGGTTCTCAACAGTCCCGTCTATGCCGATGGCACGGTGGCGGCTTACGAGGAGCTGATCGGTAGTCATGGCGGTTTGGGTGGTGAACAGACTGATGCCTTTATCCTGCATCCAGGAGATATGGTGATTCCCGAGACCAATAATTCAATGGATTTTAAACCGCTCTTGAAAGCTCGTGTTGGCCTCCCAGGACCTACACCGCTACCCGAAATTGAGGTCGAGCCTGAAATCGACCCTTGGGCTTTATCTACGCTCGGGAAAGGGATTGGACAGGTTAACAAGTGGCTGGATTATGGGATTCATGCAATTACATTAAGCCGGGAAGCTTACCAGGCAGTCGCCAAGGATGCCTACATGACTGGGCCTGCACTGCTCATTTCGCTTGTTGGTCATATCCTGCAATCGCTTAATAGTGAAGGTCAGTTTGATGTAATAAATATTTTGGTGAGGTATGGAGTCTGGTTATTTGCAGTCATGTTCCTTTATTTCGCTGGCAGATTGCTGCGGGGGAAAGCAGATTACCCCCAAACACTGAGGGTTGCTGGTTTTGCACAAAGTGCTCATATCCTTGAAGTACTCGGCTTTATACCTGTAGTTGGTTCGATCGCTCGTCTCTTATCGCTATTGTTAAGCTTCTTTGGCGTGTGGATCGGTTCAGCTACTGCATTCGAGCTGAAAGGTTGGCGTGCGCTCTTGGTTCCGGTGATCTATTTGGTGACTTTAGTGGTCGCGATTTACTTCCTGATTTCAGTTATTGAAGGTACCGTACTGGCAGTCGATGGGTTGCTGGCAGATTTTGGGCTGGTACCTCCACCATAGTTTTTGCTCAATATATTATCTAACCCCAGCGGTCAAGGTTTGATTGATCAAATGCAATCGTGGATTGCGTACCTGATAGCTGGGGTTTTTCTTATAGATTGAGATTTATTGTTGATTTTGAGCTGGGTGAATACCTGCTTATTCAAAAAATGGCCATAAAATTGGCAAGAAGATCATCGAAACAACGAATAAAGCGATGGTGAGCAGGGCACCAACCCGAGTATAGTCTGAAAATTTGTAACCCCCCGGACCGAAAACCAATACATTGGCTTTATGTCCAACTGGTGAAAGGAAGCTGGTCGCCGCGCCGATGACCACCGCCATCGTGAAGGTCAGATGGTTGACACCGAGCCCGAGGGCGGTATCAACCGCGATGGGCACAATGAGAACTACAGCCGCGGCATTCGACATGGGTTGTGTGATTACGGCGGAAAGGATGTAGATACCAGCTAAGAGTCCTAGCGGACCAAAATCTCCAAGGATACCCAATAACATATCTGCCAGGAATTGAGCGGTGCCGGTGTTCTCCATGGCGATACCAAGCGATAACATTCCTCCAACCAGAAAAACAGTCCGCCAATCGATGCTCTCATATGCTTCGTCCATAGTCAGGCACCCGGTGAGCACCATCGAGACCGATCCAATCAACATGGATACGGCGATGCCGAGCTCGGTGAAGATCGCCAGAAGGATCACTAAGAGCATGATCCCGGCCGCTAGAGGCGCCTTGTTTCGTCGGTTTCGTTCGAGCTCCACGGGTTCAAGCACTAGGAACTCATTCCCTTTTTGAATTGTACGCACGCGACCTGGCGGTCCTTGAAGTAGCAGTGAGTCACCGAAGCGCAGCTCCACATCTCGCAAATGCTCAGTGATTACATCTCCCTGGCGCCAGATTGCCAGAGCCGTCAATCCAAAACTATCCCTGAAGTTTAGGTTGTTGAGTGTTCGCCCAACCATCGTCGAGCGTGGGGCAAGCGTCGCTTCGAAAATATAGGATTGTTCTGTATCCAGATCGGAAAATTCGAATTCAGGATCGGTATGGATTTTGAATTTTAATTCTTCTTGGGCAGAGATTAAATTTTGGGCGGACCCTTCCAGGATCAAGTGATCATTTCCCTGGATGACAAAGTCACGGTGAAGACCGATCAGGGGTTTTCCGTCTCGGATGATAGAGAGCACAGTCAGGTCATAATCAGCGCCCAGTTTCGATTCATAAAGGTTCTTGCCTCTCAATGGGCTTTCAGAGGTAATTTGAACATCGCTGATATATTCCCTCAACTGGGATGAAACAAATGGATCAGTGGCGGTCTCGCGTACGGGTAAGAGGCGGCGACCGATAATGACCATGTAAATTATGCCGGTTCCCAGAACCAGGATGCCCATCGGGGTAATTTCGAAAAAACCAAACGCGGGTAAATTCCGAGCGAGTAGAATCCCCTGGGCCAAAATGTTAGCTGGGGTTCCAATCAAGGTCATTTTTCCACCTAAAAGGGAGGAAAAAGCCAACGGAATGAGTAGCTTGGAAACGGGAATATTGGTCTTTTTGGAAATACCGATCACCGCCGGCATTAATACTGCGACGGCGCCTACATTGTTCATGAATGCCGACATAATACCGCAGGTGAGCATAATCACCGTGATCAATCGCACTTCACTGGCACCGGACAAACGCAGGATCAGGGAGCCGAGTCTATCTGCAACACCTGTCTTAAAAAGTCCCCCAGAGACGATATAGACTGCCCAAATCGTAATCACTGCGGAATTGGCAAATCCTAAAAAGACCTCTTCCTTTGATACCAACCCGGTTATGGAGACTGCCAGCAATACCAGCAGTGCTACCATATCCACGCGTACTTTCTCCGTCGCAAATAAGATAACTGCCGCGATGATTATGCCAAGCGTAAGGGCGATATCTGGAGTCACAGTGTAATTTCAGGCATTGAAGGGAGATGTGTTTTTGGGGATTGAAGCCTCGAATCTTATCTGATCAGATGAATTGTCCCGTTTGAGGCTGGTAAAAGAATTTACCAATTATAACTTAAGATGATTGATCGAAAAGAGAAGTTGACTTTATGGATATCAGTTTTCTTAATCGATTTATCGAGAGTTATCATTATTTATTCGCGTAATTGTACACGATCGATTGGATATATCGTTTGTTCAAGGGGATCTAAGATATGGTATCCTATTCATCTGTGCATGAAGATAGTCTGAGTACTAACTAGGGAAAATCCTGATGCCAATTTCGCTGGACAGGGGATAAAATTAAAGCGATGACTTCATCCACATTATCGGCCGAATTCACTCTTCCAGAAGAACATTCAGCTAATCGGAGCAGCCCTCGGCGTTGGCTATTCTCGCACACCATGCGTTATTGGCCGTTGAGCATAACCTTGATTGGTGGTGCGATTGCCAATGCGGTCTTGGCTGCTGCAGTGCCAATTCTGGTGGGGCAAGCATTTAATGTCGTCTTGGCAACCCCTGTTGATCCGAATGCATTAATAAGGATCGCTTTAATCATCGTTGCCACCCAAGTTCTACGCTCTGTGCTCCAATTCGGACGAAATTTCAGTGCGGAGTTGTTCGGTCAAAGAACGGAGCGAGACATCCGTGAAGAGCTCTATGTCAACCTGCTTGGTAAAAGTATGACTTTCCACAGTCTCCAGCCAGTCGGGGATGTGATGGCGAGAGCGACCAATGATGTTCGCGAGATCAATTTGATGTTCAACCCTGGGATCAATCTTGTGGTTGGTTCAGGGATTTTCATGTTCATGCCGTTGATCTTTGCCCCTCGGTACGATCCTTCATTAATTATCACGCCATTGTTGTATATCATCGCATATACGCTTGCTATTAGATATTATTTACGTGAACTCGATCCAGTTACTGGAGACGTCCGGGAATCATTTGGAGAATTAAACTCGCGTTTGGCTGAAGCGATCGATGGTGTCGAGACCGTCAAGGGGATGTCCCAGGAAAGAAGCGAAGTTCACCGGTTTGTGTCCAATGCCAGGCGATACCGGGACGCTGTCGTCCACCAGGGAGACATTGAAGCGCGTTTCTTACCCTTGCTGCTCCTGGCCTTAGCATCTGCCGGCGGATTGCTGCATGCATTGATCCTGTATTCCCAAGGAGTGCTCGAGGTTGGAGATGTCGTGGCATATTTCGGGCTACTTCAATTGTTAGGTTTCCCTACTTTTGTCTCTTTGTTTGCTTATTCGCAGGTATCTTTGGGCGTGGCAGGGGCGAGGAGAATACTGGAGTTGATCAACAAAGAGACTGATCTCGACCAGAATCTTTCCGGTTATCAGAATGAGATGGTGGGTGAGATTGAATTCAGGGATGTTTCCTTTATTTATGAACAAGGTGAACCTGCCCTGCAAAATTTATCCTTCAAAGTGGAACCAGGGCAGACAGTAGCCATTGTGGGTCAAACGGGCACTGGAAAGACGACTTTGGCCAAAATGGTTAACCGCACCTATGATGTCAACTCTGGGCAGGTATTGGTGGATGGAGTCAATGTTCGCGATTGGAATCTTGAGGCATTAAGACGCAGGATATCGATCATTGAGCAGGATATTTTCTTGTTTTCAAGATCTATCACTGCGAACATTAATTTTGGGCTCCAGGATGCCACCAAAGAAATGAGTATTGAAGCAGCCCAGTCAGCTCAAGCTGAGGAGTTTATCAACAACTTGCCTGACGGTTACGATACAGTGATTGGAGAGCGAGGGGTAACCTTGTCGGGAGGTCAACGCCAGCGTTTGGCTTTGGCCCGGGCATTCCTGACAGATCCTCGTATACTGATCCTGGATGACTCGACGAGTGCCATCGATAGTGAGACCGAGGACAATATCCAGCAGGCGATCTATGCTGCCGCAATGGGGAGAACCACGCTGATCATCACCCACCGCCTTTCCCAGATCCGTTGGGCAGATTTAATTTTGGTGCTGCGCAAAGGCCGTCTGGTTGCAGCAGGTTCACATGATGAATTAATGGACACTTCAGAAGCGTACCGGCGGATATTTACAGAACGAGGTTGAATTTTGAGTTTCTTTGCTGGTCTCGACACCGAGGCATATGATCGCAAGTACACTGATCGCCAGCTGGCGGGTCGCATGGCGACCTATTTCCGGCCGTATACCTGGTCCCTGGTTGCTGTAGTTGTTCTCCTGTTGATCATCGCTGTCTCCAGTGCTCTTTCACCGATTATCGTGGCGCGCGGGGTAGATCTCCTGGGATCTGATATCACCTGGCAAAGCATTCTGCTTCTTTGCACGGCGATTCTCTTGGCTGGTGTGATAAGTTGGGGAGCGAATTGGGGGCGTCGTCGGCTAACTGCAAGATTGATCGGGGATATCATTCTCAATATCCGCACGGATGCTTTTCAGGCATCAATGGATCATGACCTGTCATTCTATGATGAGTTCTCTTCCGGTCGGATTGTTTCAAGGATCACCTCAGACACGCAAGAGTTTGGCCAGACAGTCACCTTGGTGACTGATCTCATCTCACAGATTATTGAGGTGGTTTTATTAGGCATAGTGTTGCTAACGATTAATGTCCGTCTCTCGTTGATCCTTTTCTCGATTTTGCCGGTCATCTTTCTGGTCGTTCTAGGTTTTCGCAAGTGGGCACGGATTGTCACCCGTCGAGGGATGCGAGCCATGGCGAACGTCAATGCGGCTATCAAGGAGACGGTCAGCGGGATTGCTGTCGCCAAGAATTTTCGCCAGGAAGCCAGTATTTTCGGTGAATTCGACCAGGCCAATAAGCAATCTTATAAGGTCAATGTACAACGTGGATTTGTGCTGTCAATGGTTTTCCCGGTATTGAATGGACTTGGCGGTATAGGAACTGCAATACTGGTGTTCCTGGGTGGGATAAGCGTCATTCAGGGGTTGGTTACAGTAGGTGTGTGGTACTTGTTTATCCAGAGCCTGGATTACTTCTTCTTTCCCGTGCTGAATTTATCTGCATTTTGGGCCCAGGTGCAGGCGGGCTTATCCGCTGCAGAACGCACCTTTGGATTGATTGATGCAGAAACAAAGGTTGTACAAACCGCCTCCCTCCCATCCCCTCAATTAAAAGGTGAGATCGTATTTGACAGGCTAACTTTCCAATATAGCCAGGCAAATGAACCTGTTCTGGATAATTTCGATCTGCATATCCAGCCAGGAGAGAATATCGCTCTGGTGGGTCATACCGGAGCGGGTAAATCATCCATTGCCAGGCTGATTGCACGGTTTTATGAATATCAGAGCGGAAACTTGTTGATCGATGGAGTCAATATCCGCACATTGGATTTATCCAGTTATCGCAGCCAGCTGGGTATCGTTTCCCAATCTCCATTCTTATTCTCTGGAACGATTGGAGAAAACATTTGTTATGCCTGCGCTCAATTTGATCTGAAGACAATTGAAGAGATGGCTTATTCTATCGGAGATAGTGAATGGCTGGAAAGCCTGCCTCAAGGATTGGATACTCAAGTTGGCGAACGCGGTTCCCGGTTATCCATGGGCCAACGGCAAATTGTCTCCCTTCTGAGAGTCTTGGCACAACAGCCGGCGATCTTCATCCTCGATGAAGCGACAGCCAGCATTGATCCGTTCACCGAGTGGCAGATTCAGCAGGCCTTAGGAATGATCCTAACCGGCACAACCAGCATACTGATCGCCCACCGCCTATCCACCGTCAAAGCTGCTGACAGGATTATCGTCTTAGAGAGAGGCCGCATCATTGAAGAAGGAGGGCACCAATATTTGTTAGATCGAGGTGGTCATTACGCTTCCCTTTACAACACATATTTCCGCCACCAAAGTCTGGAATATGTCGAGCAATCGCGAAAATTCGCCTTCAGTGATTAATAAGATGGATTCCTCACTACCAGAAAAAATAACTCTTCGTCCTGGGTATCCTGATTTCTATGATTTGCCTTGGGATTATCCTTTGACTGAATGGATGGATCATTGTGATTACCTGGAGGAAGTTCCCCGGGGTTTATCTCGGCATCCAGTGAATTTCATCAACTACTCCGGAATCATTTACGCAATCAAAGAGATGCCGCCAGGTTTGGCCAAAACTGAATACGATCAGCTAATATCGATGGAGAGGAAGCGTTTACCGGTGGTCACCGCAGTCGGATTTGCTGCCACGGATACTTCAGCTGGCAAACGAAGCGTATTGATCACCCGCTTCCTCGATCGATCTTTGCCTTATCGTTCCCTTTTCATGCGTAGGAGTTTGATGCGCTATCGTGATCATCTCTTGGATGCTGTGGCCGGTTTAATGGTCCAGATTCATCTTGCTGGTGTCTTTTGGGGAGATTGTTCTTTGTCGAATACCCTCTTCAGACGGGACGCGGGGACTCTTCAAGCCTACCTGGTTGATGCCGAAACCGTCGAAATTTACCCGGGCATCCTTGCCCCAACGATGCGCCTGCATGATCTTGAAATCATGGAAGAAAATGTGGATAGTGGCTTGGCTGATTTGGGCACCGCCAATCTGATCATGGATGGGGTTCCGATTGATGATACTGGTGCTTCTATTCGTATTCGGTACCAGAATCTTTGGGAGGAGATAACCCGTCAGGTAATCATCAATCCAGATGAGAAATATCGCATCCAGGAGAGGATTCAAGTATTGAATTCGTTGGGATTTTCCATAGGAGAAGTTTTATTGGAACCCAGTGATGCAGGTGATAGCCTCCAGTTTCAAGTTGTAGTAACTGATCGCAACTTTCATCGGGACCAATTGCTTGGATTGACCGGGATCGAAGCAGAGGAAATGCAGGCGCGCAAGATGATGAACGAGATCCATGAACACAAAGCTACCCTCTCGAAATCGCATAATCGCAGTACACCCCTCAGTCTGGTTGCATACAACTGGATGGAAGAGATTTATTCACCTACTTTAGCTGCCATGGGCTCCAGGATCGACCAATATAGTGATCCAGCGGAACTGTACTGCCAGATATTGGAGCATAAATGGTATCTGTCGGAAAAAGCGAAGCATGATGTTGGTCATCAGTACGCGGTGGAAGATTTCTTGAAGACTATTGACCAGAAGTAAAAAAAACTTACACTCTGGTTAGCATCAGCCATATTTTCTTGCGCTTCCCTGATCACTACAATAAAATGCATACATGCCGAATCTGCAGAACGTGGTGATCGCGCATCCCCGGCTGCTGTGGGGGGATAAAGTAAACCTGGTTATTCTATTAGTTTTCCAGGTGCTGGCTGTGATTGTCTTGGCCACAACACCATTTCTGGCTCAGAATTGGTTGGAAAGCTATCCAGAGTTTTCCACATCCGAGCTCTGGGCTTATTTTTATTTGCCTTATATTCTGGGGATCGTTTTCCTGGTAAGCAGCGTTTGGGTGATTAGCCAGCGCAGATACGATTCGGTTGGACAGGTGTATTCACTTTTTTCTACCGCGGCAGCTGTTGGGCTGTTCGGGTTTTTCGATGCATATACGTCTCAGCGTTTATTGACCTTTTGGATTGTCACAACCGCCCTTTCTGGTGGGGCGCTGATCAATCTGGGTCTAATTTACCCAGAGCAGGCGAAGGTAAATCGACAATATCCTGGTCTCCGATATGTTGGGTATTTTCCATCACTGGTTCTAATCCTGATCGCTTTATTCATTGAAGTGTATTCGGGTTATCACAATAGCTTTGCCACCATTTGGTTATTAGAGCTCATTTTTGTTGGACTGGCATTGATATTCTTTCTTGGTTCAACCCTGATCCGGAAACTCAGCTCACCATCACCGATGGTCAGGGAACAGTCGCGCTTGATCTTGTGGGGATCAGTGATCGCTTTTAGCCCAATACTAACCTGGATATTGCTGCGGGTTGTCAGCCAGGATATCCAGTTGCCCTCGATATTATTTTTATCATTGGGCGCTTTTCCCGTGATCCTTGCTCATACGATATTGCGCTATCGATTATTTGATGCAGACTCATTGCTCAAGCAAGGCATTGTTTATAGTACTTTGCTGATTTTGGTTGCAGGTAGTTATGCATTACTGGTGAGTGGGCTGAGCCTAATCGTCGGAGATTTTCTGGAGGATAGAAATCCAATCCTGATTGGGATGATCGTATTTCTAATTGCATTGACCATCTATCCGCTGCGGACGAGTCTCCAGAGAAGGGTTGACGCGGTTTTCTTTCGGGGCGAGGAAATCTACCAAGAAAAACTACAGGCTTTCAGTCATGAACTCACTCGTTCGACAGGTTTTTCTCGCATACTTGGTTTGTTGAATGAGTATGTTGGCGAAACTCTCTCACCTATAAGGAAATACATCTACACAATCGATGATTCCAATAGCTATTATGTGACCGCGCCGGACGAAAACGGGAATCCCAGCAGTGACATCCGCTTCGCGAGGAGTGGAGCTCTTGTTGACCTTTTATCCAAACGGGGGGGAACTGTTTTTCTGGGAGAAGAAAGCGATCTTCCAGAAAAATTATTGGTAGATCAAGCCAGATTGGCATTGATCCAGGCACAATTGTTTGTGCCGATGAGAGGCCAAATCGGGATGGTGGGCTGGTTGGCATTAGGCGAGCGCCAATCTGGGGAACCATATTCTGCCCACGATATAAAATACCTTGAATCCCTGTGCGATCAGGCTTCAATTGCCTTGGAGCGCTCGCAAGTTGTCACCACGCTCCAACGCCGGGTCCACGAAATGGATACCATTACCAAGGTTGCGGAGGGCATCAATCAAAAATCAGCCTTTGACGAGCTGCTGGACATGTTTTATTCTGAGACTAAAAGCCTTGTCCCAACAGCTGATTTTCGAATTACCCTGAAGGATGATCCCGGAGAAAGTTTCCATCACGTATTTTATATTGCTGATAACCAGCGCATCCCGGCTCGTGAAAATGACACCTTTCGTGTCGATCGAAGCCTGGAGGCGGATGTTATCCGCAACCAATTAGCGATTGTCACTGTTGACTATGTTGGCGAGTGTAAACGAAGGAGAATTACTCCAGAGTCAGATAACATCCTTGCCTGGATGAGTGTTCCCCTCAATTCAGGTGCGGAGACAATCGGGGCAGTAAGTCTCGGCAGTAGGGATCCGGAAGTTCTTTATACACCCGAGCAGGTGAACTTGCTTCAGGCAATCGGGGATCTGGTAGCCGGCGCTATCGTTAAGGCACGACTGTTGGAAGAATCACAGAGACAGGCGCGGCAGATGGCCACTCTAAATGAACTAACTCGCAGCTTGACCTCCACTCTTGAGCTTGAACCTCTGCTGAATCGCATCATGAAGAGTGCAGTTGAGATCATTGATTGCGAAGCTGGTAGCTTGCTTTTGGTGGATGAAGAAACTGGAGAATCAGTTTTTGAAGTTGCTATCGGGCCGGTAGGTTCAAATCTTAAGGGAAAGCGATTACCAGCTGGAGTTGGCCTGGTAGGCAAGGCCGTGAAAACCAAGCAAGCCATAATCGAGAATGATGTCCAGATGAATAGTGATTGGTTTAATACTGATGAGACAACTGGATTCTCGACCAGGGATCTGCTGGTTGTGCCTCTGGTGGTGAAGGACAATGTGATCGGTGTCCTTGAGGTGCTTAACAAGAAGGATCGCTCTCCATTCAATAAGAAGGATCAAGAATTGCTGACTGCCTTCGCTGCCCAAGTTGCAGTCGCGATTGAAAATGCTCGCTTGTACACCCAAACTGACCAGGAGCTGGCTGCCCGAGTTGATGAATTGTCAGTGATGCAGGGTATAGATCGGGAGTTAAATGCAAGTTTGGACATAAAGAGGGTAATGACAATTACACTTGAATCGGCATTGCTCAATTCGGAATCCGAAGCAGGATTAATCGGTTCGATAGAAGAGAGTAAACTGCATGTCATTGCCTGCAAAGGGTATCCGGATAATGACCTGGATTTTTTTGAGCAAACACCAGTTGTGGACTTACCTGGACTCCAACAGGTGCTCGGAGAGTATGACGCGCAGCCTTTGCTGCTGCAATTCGGACCAAGTAAAGTTGACGAGGTTTCGAAACAAAAACCTGACTCAACCCAGGACAATACCCACGAGTGGGCTTTATTGCCCGCAGCAAAATCTCGATTACTCGTTCCGATCAAATGGGAATCAATTGTAATCGGGATCATTTTTCTGGAAAGTGTTGGAAGATCGGGGTTTTCCAAGGATAGTACTGCATTTCTTTCTCGATTGAGTGACCATGCCGCGATTGCCATCTCGAATGCCCAGCTTTATGATCAGGTGCAACGGGCAAACAGCGCGAAGAGCGAATTTGTGTCTGCCGCAGCACATGAGCTCAAAAATCCCTTGACTTCAATCAAAGGCTATAGCGATCTTCTGGTGGGGGGCGCTGTAGGACCTGTCAGCGAAAACCAGGCCAATTTCCTGTCTACTATCCGCTCAAATGCAGAACGAATGGGGACGCTTGTTTCTGATTTGCAGGATATATCCCGGATTGAAGCTGGTCAATTGGAACTCAAATTCTCGTCTGAATCGTTAGAGGTTCTCACGGAGGAAGTAATCAATTCGTTGAGGAAAGCTATTGAAGACAAAGGTCAAGACCTGGAAATCCAGCTGCCAGAAGATTTACCCAAAATTTGGTGTGACAATACCCGCCTGATACAGGTATTGACCAATCTGGTCAGCAATGCCCATAAATATTCACCCTCAGGTGGACATATTCAAGTTCATGCTGAAGTTCAACCTAGTCAGGATGATGAAGCTCAATCCCAGCTGGTGCATGTTTCTGTGATCGATGATGGCTTTGGGATCAGTCCCGAGGATCAAGAGAAGATTTTCCAGCAATTCTTCCGTTCAGAGGATAATAAAGTGCGGGAAACAACTGGAACAGGGCTTGGCTTGAGCATAACCAAGAGATTGGTTGAAATGCAAGGGGGAGAATTATGGTTCGAGAGCACGTTGGGAGAAGGGACGAGCTTTCATTTTACGATCCCCAGGGTCCCTTAAGATTGAATTATCTTCGCTCAGTAGCTCCAAAACCTAGATTTTGGAGAATTGGAATTAGGTTGTGCCAGGTTTATTGCTCTTCTTCCTCTGGTCCAATCCGGGGTTCACGTCCTGGGGCGCGAATAATACGTGTGAATTCATTGTTGTCCAGCCAGAGTAGGGAACAATGTATGCAGTTATCCACTACAAGATTGCCGGGACCTCCATAAAGATGGGTCGACATGCGGCGGCTGCAATTTGGGCATCGTATTTTCCTGTTTAGCTCCTCTAGGTCAACTGGTGGAGGGGTGATAGAGAGGGCTGATGATTTAGCTCTGAGATAATCAATAACCATTAAAAATACTTCTTGATCAATTAACATCCCCCGACAATTTAGACAATAAAGGGTTTGAGTACGATCGATAAAGCCATATACCAGGGGGATATTACAGACTGGGCAGCTTTTATCGCTGTTGTGTTCTAAGATCAGGATTCCATCGTCATTTTCTTCAGGATAATAAATAGTTGTGCAGTACTCGCAGAAAAAGTGCTGCCGATCGAGTAACAACTTCATTGGCGCTCCACAATTTGTGCAATTCATCAGGTTCTCGCTGTTTTCATCTTTGTGAAGCATTTTTCATCATCCTGGGATTCCTCTTCTTTTCTCGCCTGTAATTCCCAGGCCGCTGCAAGCGCAACCCCCATCCCTGTTCCAACTCCAATCCAGACTGCCAGGTTATCAGCGGCAACACCAATGGCGACACAAATGCCTACGCCAATTGCCAGGCATATCCCAATCTTGCTCCGGGATCGATTTTTCCTATCGTTGTTTTCTGCCATGTTCTAACCTGCTCTTGACTTTACCCCTGTCAATGAGAATATAAAAAACCATTAATACGATCACTCTACCTGGATTCTCTCAGTCGCATATTTGAGAAGATCTATCGCCATTTCGATGGTGTCAAGGTGGGTTCGCAGCCCGAGGACTGCCAACCTGATTACGAAATTACCATCCAGGTTGGTTGAGGACAAGAAAATCCGTCCATCATCTCGGATGAAATGCAATAATCTCTTATTGAATTCATTTACATCCCCAGATTTGGGTAAGCAGCGAAAGGTGACAATAGAAAGGTCAGGCAATGGTCCAACTGCAAAACCATCTATTGATCCCAGCTGTTCGTGGAGATACCAGGCAAGAAGGATTTTCTCTTCGAGGGCGGCTGCGAAAGGGCGAGTACCAAGCAGCATTAATGGCAGCCAGAGTCGTAATCCGCGCGAATGTTTGCTGAGTTCAGGGGATAGTTCGGAAGGGGAAAGCACATCCGGTGAGGCTGCTGCATCCTGCGTGTATGATGCCTGGAATGCAAAGGCATCTTTGAGATGCTGGGCCTCTTTCACCAAGACCGCTCCGGAGCCATACGGCAGGAATAATCCTTTATGTGGATCTAAAATGAGCGAATCAGAATCCTGCATCCCTTGAAGAATGCTCTTCCCCAAGTCACATAAAATGAAGAAAGCTCCATAAGCACCATCGATATGGTACCAGGCATCGTGTCGTTTGGCGATAGAACCAATTTGCGGCAGAGGATCGACAGCTCCTGTGTTCGTCGTGCCCGCGGTCGCTACGATCAGCCAGGGAAGCAATCCGGCTTTCTTATCTGATTTAATCGCCTCCTCAAGTTCATTCACTGCCATGCGGTAATGCTTATCGGTTGGGATTATGCGCCTGAGCGTTTTTCCCAGACCGACGATGTGCAATCCTTTTTCAATCGAATGGTGAGATTGTTCTGTGAGGTAGACAACACTGCGGCTGAAATCCTGTGGAAGTAATCCAAAGGCTTCTCTTGCCGTTACAAAGGCAATTAATTGGGCAATGCTGCCGCCTGAAGTCAAATTTCCTGCGGCCTGGGGTGGATAGCCAACCAGTTCAGCCATCCATCCCAGGAGCATATTTTCCATGTGGACAGCGCCTGGGCTGCCATAGAAATGTCCCGCATAGCGATTGGTTACTGCGGCGAGATAATCCCCAATTGTAGAATGGTAAAGCGCTCCTCCGGGGATGTAGGCCAAATTTCCTTGGGATGGCGAATTTACCCCAAGGCTATCAACATTTTTGGATAAAAGTTTGAGCACTTGCTTGAGTGGGAGAGGATGTTCATTGACTGGAAAGCGATATAACTCTGAAACATCATTTTCAGGGTGCTTGTATGCAGGATCCTCAGCTAGAGATTCCAGGTATGTTTCCGCGTACTCGATAGCTGCGCGATTGAGCGTTGACCTGTAGATAGCCCCCGGCTCTAGTGGGCTGGATATTTCTTCCAGTTCCTTTATGCGGTTAATAAATGAAGATTGCCCCATCGGATTTAAATAGTGAATTTCAGGACTATGAGAAGACTAAATCTGCAGTGTACTGATCGCCTTCGTAGATCCAGCCTTCAACAACCCGGCCTTCAACAACCCGGTAATGATTTATCCGTCGCCAGGAGTACGCTTGATTATCCACTTCAGCTGAGGCGTTCATGACCAGCACCAGGTTACCTTCGCCTTGGAGGACGGAAACGATCTCACCTTTAAAGGTCCCACCAGTAAGCTCGATTTGTTTCTTCCAAAAGTCAAGCACGCCGGTTTTTCCGAAGTGATCTCCACCGATCTGATTTTTTCCAGGATAGTGGAGAATGACATCATCAGCAAATAATTTTGAACCAGGCTCCAGGTTGCGCTCATTAAATGCTTTGATTAATTGTTGGATCGCTTTTTCATCAAGATATACCATTTCCACCTCTTCTCTCTATTTGAGCGTACCGGTAAGAAAGTTTTGAAAATATAATTGGGATTTTAACAATCTTATTTTACCCGGGAATTATTTTTGTTTTGGGTAGGAGTGTGAAACTTTCTATTAATCGATATTAACAGCCCACAGTTTCTCTGGTATAGACGATTTGGGTTGCCAGAAAGTTCAAAGAAAAGAATTTTCTTCTCTAAGCCATTTTCCGATTTTAGCAGAAATGCTTTTCCCAATGCCAGGTATTTCTCGCAATCCGCTCTCTCCTCGAGAAATGAAAATATCAGCGATGTTTTCTGAACTTTCATCCACAGCCCAGGCAGCCTTACGATAAGCCCAGATCTGGTACTGGCTGCCTCCTTCAAGTTCCAGATCATATGTGTGCAAGAACAGGCGCTCAGCAATACGTTTGTTTATCGCCAGTGGACCTGGAGCGATGTAACGTGGCATTCGATCTAATATGCCATATCTTTCACAAAGCTCCCGGACCAATAAACCCAACTGGGAAATGTAAGCTTGTGGAGGGCTAAATTTTGGTTTTTCACCAATTGACCAGGAGTAAAGCTGTCTCATTTTTTTCTCAGCGTCTGGATCGTATGTCGAGAATGCCTGCAATGTATGCTCTGCCTGGACGCCATCCATGGTCAGGCCGCCAGCTAATACAAATTTACCTCCATGATCTTTGGTAGCACGAATAACTTCTTCGAGGTGATATTCATTATCCCCAATTATCGGTAGGATAGGCATCAAACTTGTTCCCACAGAGATTCCAGCTGCTGCTAATTGTTCCATTGTTTCTAGGCGGCGGTTTATTCCCGGGCTGTAAGGTTCGAATGCATATTTGAGGCGCGAGTCCAAATTGCTCATACTAAGCACAACCCCAACCCAGGTCTGGTTATTAATTTCCACCAATAAATCTAAATCGCGCGCCAACAACGGTGAACGTTCAACAATGAACAAGGGAAAGCCATATTGATGGATAATTTCTAACATCCCACGAGAGAGTCGATAGCGATCCTCAGCTGGTTGCTGCCAATCCCCAGCTGAGATCACATCCATCTCCAAATGTAAAAGCTCCTCAGCAAGCAAATCAACAGCGTTGACTTTGACCTGAATTAATGTATCGAAACTTTCAGGATCCCTTTTCCCCAGGTATCGGCTTCCACGTAAATAGCAAAATTCACACCCGCTGCGGCAACCAACGTATGGGTGAGCTGTGTACTTGCCCCAAAACCAGGGTCCATCTACGTGGCGATGAACATTAATGATCCTCTTCGGTTTGTACTCGGAGAACTCAAGTTTCATGAAATCAAACCTAAAATCTCAACTTTATTGGATTCTGGCAGGTAAGATATGGATTTCCGCAGCATTATTGCTCGATAACGCAGTTGTTGATCAGATAATATTTCCACCAACCATTTAGTGAGAATGTCAGGGTAAAACTTTCCAAGAGTTTTTAATCCCCAGCCAACCCCTTTGACAGCATCCATCTCCCATTCAGTAAACATTGGGGTCATGAAACCCAGTAATACAATAGCGGTTTGTGTGCTTTGATCAGATCCCTTGGATTTTTTTGCCCAATAATGGGTGCTAACACCAACTGCGCGCCGTACCCAACGATTAGAATCTGAGCGCCATGGAGTAAGGATATTGATAGTATTCTTGAAATCCGATAAAAGGGCTGGTCCTGGAACGCGCTCTCCAAGAATATCTGCACCGTACCAGGTATCAGCATCAATTATGTACTTTCTACAGCGATAGAGTGCGCCATTGATATCTCGACCCAGTTGGGCTCCAAGAGCACTGCCAATCACAACCCAACCTCCCATGTATTCTTCCACAGCAAGTCTATCGAGGAAGGTATAAACATAATCCAGTGGGCAATCTGTTAGCGACTCACCTATCTTGTTTAGTGCTGAAAACGGGGTTCGATCAGCTAATATCGGATTCAGCAAATGAAGGGCGGCTTCAAATTCACCATTTGAAACCTGCTCTATCAGACGTTCGCTAATGGTTCTGGCTTCAGAGATCTTCATTGCCAATTCCAGCAGTGACTGCAGCCAAGTATGAAAGGATTGTGATTTATCATGAAGCCATTTTTGCTTGCTGTGCAATCTTGGTGATCTGCTCTAGGTGATCGTCATCGTGCTGGAGCCCATAGATAAACCGGGAAACTGCGTTCATTTCTGGGGCTCCTGGTCGAGAGCGGAAATGATTATCTAAATGTGGTTGATCCGGCCAGATTTCTAGGCTGGCGAGACGGATCCGCCGGCTTTCTTCTAGCCTTTCCCGGCATTGATCGATCGTGGTTACTGTTTGCCATGGAGTTTCATATCGCGACCGTCCGTGATATCTCACCCCCCTGGCAAGTTCAGCTGCGATGGATGCTGCTTCTTCGGAGGAGGCGGTCACATGAACGATCACATGTCCTAATGTCCAGGCGAGAGTGACATCTTCGGGATTCTCAGCAAATGGATCGTCTGCCAGGGGATCATCAGGTACGAAAACCACGTCACTGTCGGTGCAACCAGAAATCAGACTAAGCTCCGTATCAACCATCTCATTTGTTAGATTAATTAAATCCTCACGTGTCAATCCAGCCGCGAGATCGTTAAGGGTTATCTCTTTATTCCGCACAGGATCGAAATTGAGCATAAAGCCTCCAAGGTTTGGGAATGCGGTTCAGGTAAATTGAGATCCGTGCATCGCGAATCACAACCAAAATTCTACCAGGATTAATATTCATAATTTTTGAAAAAAACTACCCGAGAGAAAAGGTTCCCAAGGGTAGTTTTTAGTTTCCTATGATAATTTATGAGGCTGATTACGGGAGACGACCTTGTAGTTGTTCGTTAGTAAAGATTCCCGGTTCTGCAATTAACTTCCGGGCTGGTTCCACCTGATCCCAGACATTCCAAAGAAGGATGCCTCGCAGGCGACCTTGATCCAGGTAGTACAAGATCCCTTTTTGATATGGCTCTTGCCAATCTGCATAGGTCTCAAGTTTAGAATTCAATTCGCCAACAGCTTCATAACCCAATTCAAATAAGTCGGAATAGAAATAAGATAGGTGTTCATATGCAGTAGAATCGCCTGCCATGTTACGTCCCGCTGTTTTACCACCTGAGAGAGCATTGTCTTCATGCTCGACTCTCACGCGCATATCGAGAATAGGGTTGTAAATACTTGCCACATCACCTGCCGCGTAGATATCCTCCAGATTGGTCTGCATAAACTCATTAACAACGATACCGTTCGCCACCTCGATACCAACAGATTCTGCGAGCGAAGTGTTTGGAATGATTCCGATCCCGGCGATGACATGGTCGACGAGGACATCTTGCCCCGATTTCGTCTTTAATATGATTTGGCCATTTTGTTTCTCAAACCCATTTACTAGTTCACCTGCTAATACCTCAACACCTTTTTGGCGATAATAATCGTTTAAGTAAATTGCCAGATCAGACGGAAACAGTAGTGACCCGATACCTTCCTCGGGGAAAAGCATCACCACCTCTTGTCCCTGGTCGCGAAGAGCAGCTGCCAGCTCGGAACCGATGAAGCCGCCACCGATAACTGCAAATCGGGCGTTCTTCTCCATCAAGGCGTGGAGCCTATGAAAATTGTCCAAATTTCTGAAGTATATGATATCTTCTGAACCAAAAGGGAGTTCTCGGGGTGATCCGCCTGTAGCCAGAAGCAGCTTTTCGTAATTATAAGTTTGCCCTCGATCATCCTTTGCCATCTTGTTTTTTGGATCGATCGATTCAACCATTGTCCCCAGGTGGATCTGGGCGTTTTCCTGGGAAGATTTGCGGAAGATAGTCTCTAGTGGTTTTCCTTTCCAGAGCCCTTTGCTTAATGGGGGGCGGTTGTAAGGTGGGTGTGATTCGGCGCAGATCAATCCGATTGAGCCATCAGGATCAACTTCCCTAATTCCTTCAATAGCTGCATCTGCTGTCATGCCTCCACCGATGATTAAATATTTATAGTTTGGCATTATTCCTCCTGAATTCGCCAGTTTTTTTGGTTTTCCTGATTTAATCCACCCATAGAATCGTACAAGTGGGTTAGCATCCAGATGATTTAAATTTTATCATAATTATCCTAAATAATATGCCCTGATGGCGGTTGAAGGGATAGATTTCTGCTGATTTTATACCCCAATAATTATGCAAGAGCCCCCAGTTCATTTGGGGGCTCAGGAGGAGATAGAGAAGTGGCAAATAATTTATGCCGGTTGTGGGACTTCGGGTATGGTCTGCATCGCTTCGGCAATATCTTCTTCTGGATATTCGAAATCTTGCAGCTCACCATTATGATAAGCATCGTATGCTTCAAGGTCAAAATGTCCATGCCCGGAGAGATTGAAAAGGATCACTCGTTCTTCACCTTTCTCTTTGGCATCCAGGGCTTCGTCGATTGCGCCGCGAATAGCGTGCGCAGATTCTGGTGCAGGAAGGATGCCCTCTGCTCGTGAGAACATTACTGCAGCATCAAAGGTGGCTAGTTGAGGTACTGCTTTTGCCTCAATATAACCCGCTTCGTACAGTGCGCATAGGCTTGGTGCCATCCCGTGATAGCGAAGACCACCAGCGTGAATGGGGGGCGGCACAAAATCATGACCTAAGGTGTACATCTTGACGATCGGCGCTAATTTTGCTGAATCACCATAGTCAAAAGTGTATACACCCTTGGTCAGACTGGGTGAGGCGGTTGGTTCCACTGCTAATAAGCGGGTGCGCTGTCCTTCAAGCAGGTTTTGGCGTAAGAAAGGATATGCGATCCCGGCAAAATTTGATCCCCCTCCGACACAACCGACCACCACATCTGGATATTCATCTGCCATATCCATTTGCTTTAGTACTTCTTCACCAACTATTGTTTGGTGCAGGAGAACATGGTTTAACACTGAGCCGATACCGTATTTCTTCGCTCCCCCCGAAGTGGCAGCAGCTTCGACTGCTTCAGCGATGGCAATCCCCAATGAACCATTACTTTCAGGATCTTGTTCCAGGACGGACTGGCCGAACTGAGTTTTATCGGTTGGGCTGGCAAAAACTTGCGCTCCATATGTCTCCATAAGGATCCGCCGATAAGGTTTCTGCTGATAAGAAACCTTGACCATGTAGACCTCGAGATCGAGGTCAAATAGCTGGCAAGCAAGAGCAAGCGCCGATCCCCACTGTCCTGCACCTGTTTCTGTGGTTAAAGCCTTAGTTCCCGAGACTTTGTTATAGAACGCTTGCGGGATGGCAGTATTTGGTTTATGACTTCCCGCTGGAGAAGCCCCTTCATATTTGTAATAAATATGAGCTGGCGTATCCAGGATTTTTTCCAGTCGTCGCGCTCTGAGCAATGGCGTCGGCCGATAGAGCTTATATATATCTTGGACTTCCTCCGGGATATCAATATATCGGTCTGTGCTCACCTCCTGCATGATCAAATCCATAGGGAATAATACATTCAGAAAGTCTGGCGTGACTGGTTCCATGTTTTGCGGATTGAGCACCGGGGCTGGTGGGACAGGCATGTCTGCGTTCAAGTTGTACCAGGAGCGCGGCAAATCCGATTCATTGAGTGTGAAACGTGTCTGGTCAGTCATTTTGGTTCCTCCGTCAAAAAGATTAGTTGGTTAGGACATTTGCTCTGGCAAGTACTGCCATCAGCTGGAGACGGGGGAATTAAAAACGCGCCCATCCCCGGGATTGGGGACGAACGCGAGGTCCGCGGTACCACCCCTTTTAGGCTGACGAACTAATCGATCAAAAAACCCGTCGGTGCTGCGACGGGTTGAGAAAGCCAGCCTCACTCATTCGGGTACGACCTTTGAAGGGTTTATACCCTCAGCCCAGATAACGGTGGCAGTTCCGGCACAGGTTACTTGGTCAATTTCCGTTCACCCTGCAACTCCGAGGTCCATTCAACGCTGTCGTGCGGGCGGAATTTTCACCATTCTACCGCTCTCTGGCCGTCGGTGCGGCGCTTACTCGTCCTCTTCGAAGTTTTTGTTTATTAAGTTGGGTTGGATTATATACAATTGGAGAGATTTGTCAAGTAAAAAAACCTGATTAATTAGAATTTATTTGACGTGGAAGTTTTAATGTTGATTCCTAATAGCGTATTCTTTTCAGTATTCGGAATGTTGACGGATACTCGTTTTTCTCATCGGCCTCAACAAATTTAGAATCTATCTCCTGCCAATTTTCCGAGGAATATTCCGGAAAGTAAACATCAGCTTCCAGGCTCGCATGAACCTGGGTCAGATAGATCCGGTCCGCTATGTCGATTGCCTGTTCGAATAGATCGCCGCCTCCAATGACAAATACTTCCTCTTCGTTATCAAAGCGGGCAAATTCAATGGCCGTGTCAAGAGACCGGGCGACCATGCAGCCTTCTGGTTGAAATGTCAGATCTCGGGATACGATGATCGTTGTCCTCCCAGGTAAAGGTCGGCCAATAGAGTCATATGTTTTGCGTCCCATGATCATGTGGTGACCCATGGTGAGAGATTTGAATCGTTGCAAATCAGCGGAAAGGTACCATGGCAGATGGCCATCCACACCGATGCCTCTGCCCTCATCCATGGCAACGATTAATGAGATGATCACACTGAGACCTCTGCTTTGATATGAGGATGCGATTGGTAGTTAATCAGTTCAAAATCCTCGTATTGAAAATCAAAAATTGAGCGGACCTCTGGGTTGATTTGCATGGTTGGCAGGGGATATGGTGTGCGGCTGAGTTGGAGCCGTGCTTGTTCGATATGGTTGTTGTAGAGGTGGAGATCGCCAAATGTGTGTACGAATTCGCTTGCTTCGAGATCGCATACCTGGGCGATCATCATTGTCAGGAGGGAATAGGAGGCGATGTTGAATGGCACTCCAAGGAATACATCTGCCGAGCGCTGGTAAAGCTGGCAGGAGAGTTTTCCATCCATAACATAGAATTGAAAAAGCACATGGCAGGGAGGCAAGGCCATGGCTGGTACATCTCCCACATTCCAGGCGCTGACAATCAACCTCCTTGAGTTTGGATTTGTTTTGATCGCTTCGATCACCTGGGAAATTTGGTCCACGGATTGTCGATCCGCGGTCATCCAGGATCTCCATTGGACGCCGTAGACCGGACCGAGATCTCCTCCCTCGTCTGCCCATTCATTCCAGATTCGCACGCCATGATCGGTTAAGCCAGCAATATTGCTTTCCCCTTTGAGCATCCACAGCAGCTCATAGATAATGGATCTCAGGTGTAATTGCTTGGTCGTCAGTACAGGGAAGCCCTCTTGTAAATCGTACCTGGTCTGGTAGCCGAATACAGAAATCGTCCCTGTGCCAGTTCGATCACCTTTATTCTGCCCTTGATCAAATATATATTGCAGCATATCCAGATACTGTCTCATCGCTACCCGCCTCCAATAAACTTTGCTTCAAAATACGAACAAAATATTACGCATTGTCCATTGCAGACAATACCCGTTTTGCTTCAGAAACGTCGAGATTTATTTGATCCACTAGCGCATCAATGTTTGGGAATCGCTGTTCATCACGCAGATAGCTGATGAAATTTAATTTTATTTCCTGCCCGTATATTTGATCCTCAAAATTGAACAGGTGGGTTTCGACCTGCAGTTGTTCGGTAGGGGTTTTAAATGTGGGTCGAACACCGACGTTGGTCACAGATCCAAAAGTGTGGCCATTGATCGTGGATTGGGACACGTAAACCCCAGATTTTGGCAAAGCCCGCTCCAGCCAGAAGGAGAGATTGGCGGTTGGGATGCCGATCGTTTTCCCGCGCCCATCACCGGGTACAACCTGACCCATTATGAAGTAAGGTCGGCCTAATAATCTATTGACCAATTCTAAATCACCACTCGAGAGCGCGGCCCTGATCCTGCTGGATGATACGACTTCACCATCAATCTCTACTGGCGAAAGCGTATTTAGAGTATAGCCAAGTTCCTGGCCTAATTCTTTTAATGTGGAGACATTGCCCTCACGGTCACGCCCCAAGGCGAAATCAGGGCCAACGATGAGGTGGCGCATGCCGATATGCGACTTCAAGAGGGACACAAAGTCGTGCGCACTGGTCGTTGATAACTCAGGTGTAAATGGATACGTGATGACGATATCTGCGCCGAATCTGCCTAGAAGAGCCGCACGCTCATCAGGCGTGGTCAGATAAAAAGGATCTCTCCGTTTTCCGAGGACGATGGCGGGATGGGGGTAAAATGTGAGGACGACTGCTTGAGTACCGCTTTGGTGAGCTCCCTCAGCCAACTTCTGCACAATTTCCTGGTGGCCCTGGTGGACACCGTCGAAAGTACCGATTGTTAGCCAGGTGTCTTGGAGGTGGACGTCCTCTAAAGACCAGAAATGGCGCATACAATAATCTTGAATACCCAGGATTACATAATTAAGATTGGAAGAATACTTTGCGGGGCTGCCATTCGTCAGATTCCGCATTATATTCGAGCAACGCAACAAGGTCACCTTGCTGGCTGATAGCACGTGACCAGCCCTCTGAATCCGGTTCAGCTGGAATACGATGACCGTGGCGAACCAGATCAACCTGGTCGGCATCCAGCTCTACCGCTGGCCAATCTCCAAGTGCATCTGCAGCCGGTATCAAGAACTTATACCAGTCGCCTGCTTGAAAGGCTTCTTTTATTCTCCTTAATGGGACGGCATCACGCAGAGTAAACCTACCGCTTTTTGTTCGCCGCAAACCGATCAAATAAGCTCCCGTACCCAACGATTCGCCGAGGTCATTGGCCAATGAACGCACATAGGTGCCGGACGAGCAGTAGGCATCTATCACAACTTCTGGAGGATCCCACTCAAGGATATCAAGGCTGTAAACCTGGATTTTTCGAGGTTCAAGATCTACTTGCTCGCCTTTGCGCGCCATTTCGTAGGCTTTTTTACCTTTAACTTTGACCGCTGAATACGGGGGTGGCACTTGCTCGATTTCACCGACATAAGTTTGCAGGATCTCGTCGAATCTTTCTTCAGATATGTGATTTGCCGGTGTTTCACTGGTTATCGTACCTTCCGCATCATATGTATCGGTTGAGCTTCCCAGCCGGATCGTGGCCTGGTAGCGTTTGTCTGAGGCAGATACATACTCACTCAATCGAACTGCTGGTCCGATCAATACGACCAAAACGCCCGAGGCCCGTGGATCTAATGTGCCTGTGTGTCCGGCTCTACGAATTCCTGTTCCCCTGCGGATGATCTGTACTACGTCGTGTGAGGTCAGCCCAATGGGTTTATCAATGACCAACACGCCGGAGACAACATTTTTTATCTGTTCGTTGTCCATTTCCTCTTCCCATTTATAGATTTGACCGCCAGATGACCTAAAGCTGATTGGACTACATTATCCTTAACATAGTTTTGGTCTGGGCGATCACGTTGGCCTGAATATCCTTCAGGTCTCCTTTGATACTTGCTCCTGCTGCCGCAGAATGTCCTCCACCATCGTAGTGCACAGCCACTTGAGAGACATCATAGGCGGGTTGGGAACGCCAGCTTACTTTAACTATTCCATTCCCTTGTTCAACGAACATGATCACGATATCCGTATCTTCGATGGTGGAAAGAAAGTTGATCAAGTCCGCGTCATCCCTTCCTGGATACTTCACTTTACGCCTATCTTCCAAGGTAAGCGAAGCCCAGATAATTTGCCCTTCTCGCTCTAGATTAGATAAGCCTGCCCCCCAATAGCGGGCAGCTTCAAAAGTTTTATTCAGCAATCCCCGCTGATACAATCCTGGTAAATTTCCACCGGCTTCCATTAATTTGGCGGCTAACTCCAATGCTTTTGGAGTCATATTGAATGTACGGAAACCAAGTGTATCTGTGATCATACCAAATAATAGCGCATTTGCAACCTGGCTTGATACGGGAAATCCGAATTTCGGTAAGTATTCCGCCAGGATTTCTGCGGTAGCCACCGCTTTTACATCTACAAGGTTATATTTTGCAAACTCCGTGTTTGTCGGATGATGATCAAGGTTGATATCCGGTACGGGTTGATTTGTTAATGCGTCTCCAGTTCTCTTTAAATCTGAACAATCGACCACAACAATCTTATCAAAATTTCCATTGGCCTGTTTCCGTACTTGATCAGATCCCGGTAAATGGCGAAAAATGACCGGAATACCATCCGACAGTACGAATTGGACTTCTTTGTTCAGCGCCTGTAATGAAAGTCCCAGGCCAAGCAATGAACCGACTGCATCTCCATCTGGACGGATGTGTGAGATAACCAGAACCCGCTGAGCTGAGTGCAGTTCTTGAAAAGCGCCATTTAGGAGCGATTCGTCCATAGATCAGGTGTTACTCATTTTCGGACAAATCGTCCTCAGGTTCGTAGGTA
This sequence comes from Anaerolineales bacterium, assembly GCA_041558875.1. Lineage (GTDB taxonomy): Bacteria > Chloroflexota > Anaerolineae > Anaerolineales > UBA4823 > PFL25. Next base: position 22,048 of record JBFFEL010000003.1, on the reverse strand, counting down.
TCTGGAAGATCAAGAGAATCAAGTAATTCTTCTATCTTCTCAGCCCGCTCCGGAGTGGGGTCCCAATGGAAGCGCAGATTTGGAAATGTTCTCAATTCGATCCGCTGGGCAAGTTCACTGCGTAGAAATCCGCTGGCGCGATTAAACCCGGCGAGAATTTCATTTGCAGACTCCGAACCATCGCTCGAGAAGACATAAATGTCCGCGTAAGCTAGTTCCCGATCCACAGTGACATCCGTGATGAACGCTCCTTTTAAGCGGGGATCCTTGATATCGAAGATCATCATCTCCGATAGTTCTTCACGAAAACGATCAGCGATACGTTGGGCGCGACTCGTGGATACCACTGGGATATTCCTCTAGATTATAAGGGGACTTCCTCGACGATATAACACTCAATGATGTCATCCGTTTCGAAATCATTATATCCTTTCAAGGTAATTCCGCATTCGAAACCAGTCCGGACTTCTGTAACATCATCTTGCAGATGCTTGAGAGAAGCAACCTCGCCATCGAATAACACTTCATCACCTCTCAAGACACGAACTAAAGAGTTTCGCCGCAATTCCCCGTCAAGAACATAACACCCGGCAATGTTTCCAATCCTTGAAATCTTGAATATAGCCCGTACTTCTGCATGTCCAAGAATGGATTCTTTTGTTTCAGGCTCCAGCATGCCTTTCAACGCCATCTCGATATCTTCGATCAGCCGGTAAATGATGTTGTATAGCCGGATTGAGATACCTTCTGTCTCAGCGAGTCGTTGTGCGGCCGAATCTGCCTCGACGTTGAAACCGATGACGATCGCGTTTGAGGCCGCGGCCAACATGATATCGTTCTTACCAATATTACCGGTCTCAGCATGGAGAATATTTATTGAAATATCCCCACTATCGAGATCAGAAAGGGAGGATTTAATGGGTTCAAGCGAACCCTGTACATCTGCTTTAATGATAAGACGCAGTTCACGAACCTCCCCAGCCTGGAATTTGTCAAATAGCTGCTCCAGTGTGACTGCACTTTTCTCTTTTTCTATATCAGATTTTAGGTTGTTTTTTCGTTCCCTGGTGATCGCTCTTGCATGCTTATCGGATTCAACCACCTGGAATAAATCGCCCGCGACAGGCACATCGTTGAGTCCCATAACGGCTACCGGAGCTGATGGTGCGGCATCTTTAACCTTGTGACCCAGGTGGTCAAACATGGCTCGTAAACGGCCATGGGCGGTACCAGCCACAACAATGTTGCCGACGTTCAAAGTGCCATTTTGGATCAATAACGTGGCCATGACACCCTTTGAGCGATCGATTTCCGCTTCAATCACGGTGCCAATGACCCGTCCTTGGGGATTGGCGCGAATATCCGAATTGTCTGCAACTAGCAGGATGGCTTCGAGCAGATCTTCTAAACCTTCCTGGTGCTTTGCTGAAAGGGGAACGATAATTGTGTCACCATCCCACTCATCAGGCACCAGACCAATTTCCGCAAGCTGCTGGTTAACTCGTTCTGGGTCAGCATTCGGTTTGTCAATTTTGTTTAAGGCAACGATAATTGGGATTTGGGCAGCCTTGGCGTGCGCGATTGCTTCCCGGGTTTGCGGCATTACACCATCATCAGCCGCGACGACGAGTACAACGATATCTGCTCCCTGTGCTCCGCGCGCCCGCATGGCTGTAAAGGCAGCATGACCCGGTGTATCCAGAAAGGTTATTTGGCGACCATCATGTTCAACTTGATAAGCTCCAATGTGTTGCGTAATGCCCCCAGCTTCGTCTTCAACCACATTGGTGTGGCGAATCGCGTCTAACAAAGTGGTCTTCCCGTGGTCTACATGTCCTAAAATTGTAACGATCGGGGGGCGATGAGTTAATTCCTCAGGTTTTTCATCTGCAATTACTTTGCGCCAGAGAGGTATTTCTCCAATCTCTTCTTCCGCACCTGCCTCTTGTGTCTCAAGGGTGGCATCGTAACCCATCTCTGCGGCAACAATTGCGGCGGTATCGAAATCTATCTGCTGGTTGATATTCGCCATGACTCCATTTGCCATGAGAGTCTTGATGACTTCGATTGGACTGGCTTCGATAGAGTCAGCCAGTTCTCGCACAGTAATTGAGGGGGGCAATTCTATTGATTTGTTGTGTCCGTTCTCGCCCATTTGGCACCTCCTGCCATAAATTGCTCGTGGCCGCTTGAAGCGAGTTTTGTGGACCGAGTCAGGCGATCATCTCAGTACGCTCCACTCGCCAGCCAAAATGGTTCTTGTCAAGAAATCCCCTACAATTGCTCATCGTGATTAATCTATTGAGCAGATGTCTCTTCTGACAATGTTGCCATAAATTCTGATAGTCTTTCCCTGTCCTCTTCCGAAAGCTCGGTTTTGAGGGCGGTTGCCAGGGCACTTTGCATACCAATTTCCCAGCATTTTTGCCGGTCATGCAGGTATGCCCCGCGTCCTGACATTTTTCCAGTTGGGTCTACAAAAATTCCCTCCGGGCTGCGAACTACCCTGATCAATGCCCGTTTGGAATGTACCTCGCGACACCCAACACAAGTTCTTTGAGGTACGTGTCTCCTTTTTTTCCGCTTTTTCGACACGCAAAATACTCGTTTGCTAGCGGATTAATAATCCCAATCTTCTTGCCAATCTTCTTCGTCTCGTTTTCGTTTGCGCTTTACGATCACCACGTCCTGATCAGGGTCGTATTCCATTTCGACGTATTTCTTTTTCTTCTCTTTCTTCTTTTTGCGAGCCTCCTCTTCGAGCTCACCTTCCTCTTCAAATTCTGATTCAGCAAATTGCTTTTCAAAGGTCTCTGGTTCTAAAGCAAACATTTCCTCGAAGGAGACCTCTTCTTCTTCAGCCGCAGGTTCTTCTGCGTCCTCTTCCTGAACAGGCTCTTCAACTTCTGCGGTGGGGGCGATTTCAGCTGCTTCCACTTCCGGCTCAAGTTCAGCGGCTGCTGGTTCTTCAAGGGTTTCTCCCTCTTCAACTGCCTCTTCCGCTGGCTCAGCCTCAACGACCTCTTCAGCACCTTCAGCCGTGGGTTCGGTTTCTGCTTCTTCAACTACCTCGACTTCAGGTGCCTCTTCCACGATTTCCGGCTCTGGGAATGTCACCTCAGCTAGGGTGTTCTCAATCTTCTCCATTGCCTTAGGTCCAATACCATTCAAAGCTAGAATTGCATCAGAATCCAGCTCCATTTGAACCATCAGATCGCCAACCGATTCGTGTCCCGCTTCAATCAGGAGATTTGTCACGCGTTCGGTAAACCCCAACTCTTCCAAAGGCATTTCGAAAGCAGCAGCCGGGATTTTCTCCTGTACTTTCGAAATTTGCTCCAGCTCGACTGCTCTTTCAGCTTGATGCATGGCAATAATGCCGCGCTCAATGCGGTCAACAAATTGGCCAAGGATTGAATACTCTTCTGGGGTGACCGGCCGGCCTTCGTCCTTCTTAACCAGAATTGCTTCAATCTGGCTGACAATTTCGACTTCAGCCTCGGCGAGTTCTGCAAATTCAGGATCAGTTTGGATTTTATACAGTGCATCCGCAGTAGCCTCGGGCAAGCTTTTGATGTCAATTCTCCAAGCGGTCAGCTTGGCTGCCAAACGGGCATTTTGGCCATCACGACCAATCGCCAGACTCAGCTGATCCTCTGGTACAACCACGGTTGCTGTTTTTGTTTTTTTTGAATGTTCATCGAGATAAACACCGGTTACCCTGGCCGGGCTGAGCGCTTTTGCGATGTAGCCCGAGGGATCCGGATTCCATTCGATGACATCGATTTTTTCATCGTTAAGTTCTCTTACGATGGCTTGAATCCGGACGCCCCGCATGCCAACACAGGCGCCAACCGGATCCACACCAGCTTGGAGAGCTGATACTGCAACTTTAGAGCGGTGACCAGGTTCGCGAGCGATTGATCGGATCTCAACCAGCCCGTGGTAAATCTCTGGAACTTCATTTTCCAATAAACGTCGCAAAAAGTTGCGGTGCGCTCGGGAGAGGATCAGCTGTGGGCCACGAGGGGTGGCCTTTACTTCGGCCAGTAAAGCTCGCACCCGGTCATGAAGTCGAAAGCGTTCTCCCGGAATTTGTTGATTGCGAGGCATTATGCCTTCTGCCTTCATATCGAGACCTAAAGTAACAGCTTGAGAGCTGATCGCCTGAACGACGCCGCTCACGATCTCACCCAATTGATTATTGAAATATTCCAATTGGGCTTCCCGTTCAGCTTCACGGATGCGTTGTTGGATAACCTGGCGGGCAGTTTGGGCGGCGACACGACCAAAATTGCTTGGTGTGGTTTCAACAATCACCATGCTGCCAACCTCTGCTTCTGGCTCAACCTGATGTGCATCAGCTATCGCAACCTCAGTTCTTTGGTCCTCAACATCATCCACGACTTCTTTTTCAGCATAAATGATGACTTTCCCAGTCTCGGGATCGATTTTTGCTTCAACATGTTGGGCATTTGACGCGTTAACTGCTCGCCGGTAGGCAGAGACCATGGCAGCTTCTAATGCTTCCAAGATCACTTCCTTGGGCAATCCCTTCTCTTCAAGGACTTCGTTGAACGCTAATGCAAATTCATTCTTCATTCTTGCTATTTCTCCAACTCAATTAACACTTTTCGTAGGGTCAGGCATACAGGGCTCTATACACAAAGAAAAGTGGGAAATGCCCACTTTTCAACGAAGCCTCTTTTGCCACCACCCCATGGGAAGCTGATTCTAGCATGGAAATTCGTGAGACGCAAGGTCAAAACTGTTTTTCCATGCGCCAGGCAGGTTCATTGACAAACCGGCGGCGACCTTTGTCATCCAGGTAAGACCAGATGCCAGGTTCCGGTGCAATTACTTGATATCCCCGGCGCTCATACAACCGCCGCGCAGATTCGTTATCCCGGGCAACATTGAGAGCGATGCGCTTAAAATCACGCTGAACCAAATCTGTCTCGGCAGCTTCCAATATTCGGCTACCGATACCTTTCCCGCGATAATTTGGACGTACTCGAAATCCGTAAATATAGGCGTATTTATTAACATTCGCTTGAATTTGAGTTGGTCCGTAAAGTTGAATAAAAAGTTGCCCAACGAGTCCAAAATCGGCGAGTTCAGCGACCCACATGATCACATCCCCAAGCTCCTTTAACCGGTAAGCCTCGGCGAAGACGTGCCTGAAGTGTGTAAATTCACCCTCCCATTCTAATGCCGGCAGGTCTTTCCGGTCTGCGTAGCGGATGGTGATTTGATTTTCTAATGGAATGGATACCATAGTTATGCGTGGTTTCTGTGGATTACTGCGAATACAACTCATCAATCTTTGGGTAGCAGCTTCTGGAGAAGCGATTGCTCCCCCTCAGAAGAGTCGATTGTACCGTCGAGCCAGGCATTACGCAAGGCTTGCAGTATCTGGCGATAAATTGGCCCTGGGGGTAAGCCAAGCTGGCGCAATTGATTTCCATCGGTTTGAGGCACGACCTGCCGCCAGTTGAAGACATAATCTCTAATAACCTTGCGAACCGATTCATCGTCGGTGGCAATATAATTTGCGTATATAGCTAGGGGCTGCACAGCATCCAACCTGGCGACGATCTTGCTGGGTTTCTTCGCAGCCAGGGATGAAATTTCCTGCCACAATTTTAGCGCAGAGATAATGTCTTCCGCTAAAGACCTCGATAATTTCAAGCGCTTGATTATTTTTCGAGCGCGGTTTGCCGTCAACCGGATCAGCCAGAGAGTGTAGCTTAAGTTGGATTTTAATTTATTGCCAGAGGATTCCAGATTCCATTCAGCTTCTGGTTCAACATCTGACAGCAATTGAATCCTGGATGAGATCCAATCATCCCAGACTAAATTGGACTGGATGGCAGTAAGCAGGGTTAATTCATCCAATCTTGCCAGCATCATGTGGGCGTTTTCTTCTTCAAAGATGCGATCAAGCTCATGGCGAATGCGATCCCCTGAGACGCGTTCCAGGAGGGGAAGGGCTCCTTTGACCAACTCGAGGGTCCGATCTTCGATTTGAAAGTTAAACCGCTGCTCGAATCTGACTGCGCGCAGCATGCGTGTTGGGTCGTCCACGAATGATAGCGAGTGCAAAACTCGGACTACGCCGTTGTTTAAATCGTTCAATCCTCCCCAATAATCGTGCAGCTGTGCATAATGATGTCCGTCCAGGCGAATTGCCAGAGTATTGATTGTAAAGTCCCTGCGGTGCAGATCTAATTTGATGCTGCCTCGCTCAACAGTTGGTAAAGCAGTCGGATAAGTATAAAACTCCCTTCGCGCGGTGATCAAATCGAGGGATTCCGGGAGATCTTGTGGGTTAGCAGATTTACTGTTATCCCCAGCAGTTGCTCCTTCGGGTGAATGGCCATCTTCAGAGTCTAACTTCTCCAATAATATTGGACGAATCTCAGCGATATGCCATTTTGAGGTACCAAATCGAGAATGACTGGTCACCCTTCCGCCATATTTATTTGCCAGGGCCTGGGCTAATAGGATGGCATCTCCTTCAACAACCAAGTCAAAGTCCAGACTTGGTCGGTCTAACAGCAGGTCGCGTACAAATCCCCCAACGATAAACAAAGCTGCCTTTTGATCATGCGCGACTTCGGCTACGGCTTTGAGTAGGGACAATCTGGCCAGCGGAAGTGCGGTTTCAAGGCGAGTTGCCAGGTTTTGAGATCGGGGAAATTCCGGTTGGCGGGTGAGAATTTTTAACAGATCGGTGCGGGTGACAATACCGGTCACTTTCCCAGATTCTGGGTTGATCACCGGTACCTGCCCCCAGCCTGTGTCCGTCATCAACCGCTGTAAATCTTCAATAGAATCCTCTGGGCTGACACTCACCTGGCCAGCATTCATCAAACTGGCCGCGGTTAGATTCAGCTTGTGGGAAATGGCCCGATCAACATCCCGCCGGGTGAGCAAACCCTGAATTTGATGGTTGCCCTCTGAGTCCTCCATGACAACTGGATAACCTTCGTATCCGAAGCGCTGCATGCGCGCAGCGGCCTCCTGGACGGGAGTATCTGGCTCAAGCAGCTGTGGTTCTTGGGACATGATCTCAGCAACGGTTATCGCCGGTCGAATGTATTCCGGCAAAAACTCCAGCAGCTCTTGGCAAACGCTATCCAACTCACGATCCCGGATCAACGCTGCCGCGGCGCGTTCATGCCCACCACCTCCAAAATGATCGCTTATCTGGGCCACATCAATGGCTTCATTTGTTGAGCGAGCGATCAGCTGTACCCCTCCCCTGGTGGTGACAAGCACAAATAACGCTTCGGGATCTAGCAAATCGCGTAGTTTGTGGGCGACAGTTGACAGCTCTTCTTCCATATCCTGGGCATCTCCACAAGTTATTACGATGGAATGTCCATGAATTTGGTGAGAGACGGCAATTGTCCGCAGCCGGTCGTAAAGTTCCTGCTGTGGGATGGATAGTGGGTGATTCAAGAAATCTGCTGCTATTTCTAAACTCGCTCCGCGTTCTAAAAGATAGGAAGCCGCATTCAAGTCCCGGGAAGTGGTGCGAGCATACGTCAGGGAGCCAGTATCTTCGTAAATACCAAGCAGAATTAGCGTTGCTTCAATCGTGCTGAGCGGAAAATCTTGCTCACGCAGCACTTCCGTGTAAATCGTCGCTGTTGCACCCGTCTCCTCGGTTGTCACCCTCCAGTCTTCGGGAATTCCTTCCCGGGTTGGATGATGGTCGACAACCTGGACCTGAATATCTTTCCGCATGCCTTTAACGCTGATCATTGATTGGGTGTCGACCAGGGTGACTTTTTCAATCGGTTTGCTGGGGAGATCGCGCGGATCGATAAATGGCAGTTCCATGCCGTAGAGGGTAATAAATGCGCGCACATTTCGATTTAATTTGCGCGGCAATACAGGGATAGTACTTTCATCTGTCAGGTGAGCTCCGAGTAGGGAAGCCAAAGCATCGAAGTCAGCCTGTTCATGAGTGAGGATAATATGCATTGATCTGTCTTTAGGCACCCAAATTCCACTCTCTTTCCTAATTGTAATGCACATTTGAAGCGTTATAATCCATCCAATGAACGGCGATCAGGAGACTTCTTACAATATATGGGAAATGTTGTTATCCCGCCGGCCCGAGGTGATCAAACAGGCATTTAATAGCTTAGATAACGAGGAGCAGAAAGCTGTTCTGGATCATTTGCACCGCATGCGTTCGGAAGATGGCTGGCAGCCTGGACAGCGGGAATCAGCCCGCGCAGCCCTGGATGTGATTTTAGGAACTGGGGAATAAAGTATTTGGGGGTAAATTTACCGCTCTGGGAAATTACTCAATGGGGGTATCTATACTGTCTGAATCGCCTTGATTGTTGTTTTTAAATGCTTCAATTCGATCCCTGGCCAGTTTAATATATTCTTCGTTGGTGTCGTAGCCAATATAATGGCGGGCATCTCTCATTGCAGCAAGACATGTTGTGCCGCTGCCTACAAATGGATCCAAAATCACATCCCCTTTAAAGGAATAAAGCTGGATCAAACGATGGGGCAATTCCTCAGGGAATGGTGCCGGATGACCGATCTTCTTTGCTGAGACTGCCGGAAATGTCCACACACTTTTCGTCCAATCCAGGAATTCATCCTTACCAATTGTGTTTTCCTTGGAACTACGATCTCTCTTGAAATTACTCTTTGAAAAGATGAGAATGTATTCGTGTATATCCCGTAAAACTGGATTTGATGCGGATTGCCAGCTGCCCCAGGCGGTTGATTGACTGGCGCTGGAAGCCTTGTTCCAAATAATTTCTCCTCGCATGAGGAATCCAATTTCCATCATGATGTCAATGATATACATGTGCAGCGGAATATAGGGTTTTCTGCCCAGGTTAGCCACATTAATACATGCTCGCCCACCAGGAACGAGGACTCGATACGTCTCCTGCCAGACTTGACCCAATATGCTGAGGTATTCACTCAGGTTTAAATCCTGGTCATAGTCTTTAGATGCGTTATATGGGGGTGAGGTGATCATCAAATGCATGGAGGAGTCTGGCAGTTCTTCCATTGTTTCGCTTGATTTGCAGTACAAGCGATCCAGGTTCCTAGCGGGTATTGGATTTTCTACTTGCTCCATATCTTGATCGCCGGTAACACCTTCGTATAAACGGCTCGCATAAAACCTTCCAGAATCATGGCTGATCCGTCCTGGGGTTCCAAATGAGCTGGTTTCCGTTTTCCGGCGTTTTTGATTCGATTCACCCATGAGAGCTGTTCCAATAACCGATATCACCGAAATTCTCTTCTAGCAGGTGTAGTTTACCATCGTATAGCAGCACTCCAGGATCGATTGTCATCACCCGCTTGCATAGTTTTTCGAAATCAGAGTGATCATGGGTGTTCAAAAAAACTGTGATGCCGCGCTCTTAATTAATTTGTCGAATAAATTGATGGATTCATTCTTTGGCGACCACATCCAGTCCAATTGTAGACTCATTGAGATATAAAAGCTGAGGATCATGAAGCAGCCCAGCACAAATATCTGCTCAAAGCCGTTGTCCCAGACTGTTATCTCACGCATGTTCAATTGTTTCCTGGCTAAATTATATAATTTGAGCCAAATATAGACGATGCAATGGCAGGCCAGCTTTTGGTTGACCAATCTCAGATTGATTTATATAATCGATAAATCTATGAATATTAAAGAATTAACTGCTGAAATGCACAAATTTGTACGTGCTCAGGGCTGGTATGAACAGGAAAGCCCCAGGCCTCAAACGCTACGCAATCTGGCCATTTCTTTATCGCTTGAAGCCGGTGAGGTGTTGGAACATTTCCAATGGAATGATGATCGACCAGATGGAGACGAGCTTGGCGATGAGCTTGCTGATGTCACCCTTTATCTCCTGCAAATAGCCAGCGTGGCTGGGATCGATCTTGAAAAAGCTGTGCTGCGGAAACTGGACCGCAATTACAGCCGCAGCTGGGAGGGGTAAATACTAAATGAATATTACCGTGTTTGGAGGCTCCAGCCCGGTTCCGGGGGAGGCAGCTTATGAGCAAGCATACCAATTAGGAAAACTGATCGGTAATGCGGGATTCACTGTTCTGACTGGAGGCTATATTGGCACGATGGAAGCGGTATCCAGGGGAGTGGCCGAATCCGGAGGTCATGTGATCGGCGTGACCTGCGATCAAATTGAAGCGTGGAGACCGGTATTACCGAATAAATGGATTCAAGAAGAACTGCGTTTTACCACCCTCGAGGAAAGAATGTATGCTTTGATTGAGAATTGCGATGCTGCCCTGGTTTTGCCAGGTGGAATCGGCACGGTAGCAGAGTTCGCGGTGATGTGGAATCAGATGCAGGTCCAGGCGTTGGCGAAACGACCTTTGATTTTTATCGGCGCGAATTGGCAAATTTTTTTGGATCACTTCTATCAGCAATTTGGAGAATATGTCCCGGAGAAATATCGCTCTCTGATCGGCTTTGCAATGGACGTCGAGGGGGCTTTCCAGATGTTGGTGCTTGAATCTGATGCCAATTAGCCATCTTGCGGGGTAATATGAGCTTTATCAGGATCTGTTGAAAACCATGCCTGCGATCCAACCCTCACGCTTGAAGATACAAGCTGTTGAATTGACTCAATTTGCTGGAGAACCCGGCGAATTTTGTCGCGCCTACCACGAGTTCCTCGATGGATATGCCGACCGTACATATAGATCCGGACAGGTAGGTGAACCCCCACCACTCATGCGTGCCTACCAAGTTCCCCCACCGGTCTTACCAGCAGTTGGGAAGGAACTGCAACAGTTTTCAACAGAATACCGGGAGTCAGCTTTAGAACTGGCAGATACCTTGTGGGCAGAGCCTATCCTTGAATTTCGTATATTAGCGACATCAATACTTGGACAGGTAACACCAAAACCATTTCAGGCTATTATTGAGCGCGTAGAAAACTGGGTTGCAGCGAGTACAAACGACAGAATCTTGAAAACCATTGTTCGTTCTGGAATGGCGAGATTCCGCGACGAGTATCCGGAGGCATATCTGGGACAAATTGACGCCTGGCTCAGCTCGGAAGAGAATCACATCAACCGCATAGGTTTAAATGCAGTTTCTCCACTCTTGGAAAGCGGTAAATTTGAGGACATTCCACAATTATTCAACCAACTCGCTAAACTTATGAGGGGGGAATTGACACCGTTAAAAACAGATGTTTTGGGAATACTAGAGGTGCTTGCTGATCAAGAACCAGACGAGACGGCCTATTTCCTGGGGCAGACGAAGAAATCTGCGGGTGAGAAGGCTGCCATTAGCTGGTTTATCAGGAAAAGTTTAGACTTTTTTCCACCAGATGCCCAGCTTTATTTACGTGAGGTATTGTTTGAGGATTAATCTTGGCTAATCAGGCCCCACAATTTTCTAGACTTCTCTGGTATAATCAGCGCGCTGACTAGCCCTAACAGTGGTAGGTAAGGAAGCACTACTGGTATGGAGACCTGCAGTAATTTAATTGCAATAGGAGCTTGCAGACGTCATGAGCATGGATAAAGATTCAAAGAAAACAGTTATTGAAGAGTTTTCCCGTCATCAAGGAGATACGGGTTCTCCAGAAGTGCAGATCGCACTGTTAACAAATAGGATTAACTATCTTACCGACCATTTGCGGTCACATAAGCACGACGAATCATCCCGACGAGGATTACTGAAGATGGTTGGTCATCGGCGAAGGTTGTTAGCCTATATTCGCAAGAAAGATTACCAGCGGTACCTGGCATTAACTGATCGTCTGAACATACGTCGAAAATCATAATCCCTTGCCGAGTAGATGGCGGTCAGGTTCCCATCTACTCTTTTTGTATTCAAATCACATTGAATTTAGATATCGAGATACTAGTAAGACCCCCAGGGGATACACAACTGCGGGAGTGTTTCTACCAGGAGAGAATTGTTAATTAGTCCAACCACCGGGAGGTTGGGAATTGGAGACTGGTGACAACGATTTGATCTTCAAACGTTGCCCACAGCTTCCAGTCCCTGATCCCTGGTGATGCCAACAAGGAGCAAAAATGCAAACAGAAGTTAAAAGTTATTCAACCACGGTTGGGGAAAAAGAGATCACCATGGAAACCGGGAAATTAGCCGGACAGGCTGGTGGCGCAGTGACTCTGCGCATCGGAGATACCGTTGTATTTGCCACGGCCACAATGGGTAAAGAACCCCGTCAAGGGATCGATTTCTTCCCCTTGACGGTGGACTATGAGGAACGGATGTACGCCGGTGGGCGGATTCCAGGTTCCTTTTTTCGTCGTGAGGGCCGTCCCAGCGAAGAGGCAATCCTCATTGCTCGCTTGACCGATCGTCCAATTCGCCCCTTATTTCCGAAGGACATGCGCAATGATGTCCAGGTTATTCTTTATTCATTTTCAGCAGATTCAGAAAACCCAATTGATATCCTGGCAGTAAATGCCGCTTCAGCTGCGCTGATGATCTCAGATATCCCCTGGGGTGGTCCTGTCGGCGCAGTCCGGGTTGGACGCATCAATGGGGAGTTTGTCTTCAACCCAACCTTCAACGAGAAGATCGAATCCGATTTGGATTTACGCGTGGCAGGGACTCGAGATGCAATCCTCATGGTTGAGTGTGGGGCCGAATTCATCCCTGAAGATGTACTGGTGGCCGCATTAGAGCAAGGTCACCGGGCTATCCAATCAATGATTGGTCTTCAAGAACAGATGACCTCAGAGATAGGTAAGCCGAAGCGCGATTATCCAAGCTTTACCTTAGATGAAGACTTAAAAAATGCCGTTTACGAAAAGGTCATACCAGGCCTGGAGCAATTGTTCAACCAACCCTATAACGTTTCAACCACATATGGTGCAATCGATGAGTTGCGCGCTTCGGTTGTTTCCGAGCTCTCAGCTGAAGACGAATCATTGGTGGGGAATATCAAGCAGGCCTTTGAGCAAGCTGAGAAGGACGTCGTTCGCGGTCGCATCCTTCAGCAAGGCCTCCGGCCAGATGGTCGTGGTTTGACGGATATTCGCCAGATCTCGAGCGAGGTGGAAGTTAGCCCGCGGGCCCATGGCTCGGGACTGTTTACCAGGGGTGAAACCCAGGTATTAACCCTGGCAACACTCGGTACACCACGTGAGGCACAGGAGCTTGATACCCTATCTCCGGCAGAATCCAAGCGCTACATGCATCACTACAATTTTCCTCCATTCTCAGTTGGTGAGACCCGCATGCTGCGCGGTGCTTCCCGCAGGGAGATCGGTCATGGTGCCTTGGCAGAAAGAGCCTTGGTTCCAGTTATCCCAGGCGAAGAAGAGTTTCCATATACCATGCGTTTGGTTTCCGAAGTATTATCATCCAATGGCTCCACATCGATGGCTTCAGTTTGTGCTTCAACCTTGGCATTGATGGATACTGGAGTACCGATTAAAGCGCCTGTAGCTGGTATCGCCATGGGCTTGATTAAAGGCGAAGGTGAAGAATATGCGGTTTTGACCGATATATTGGGAATGGAAGATCACCTGGGCGACATGGATTTCAAAGTTGCAGGAACGAAGGATGGAGTCACGGCCCTGCAAATGGATATCAAGATTAAAGGTATCACTCCCCAGATAATGGCCCAGGCGCTCGAACAAGCCCGTCTGGCACGTCTCTCGATCTTAGAGAAGATGCTGGCGGTTATCCCCGAACCCAGATCTGCCCTCAAACCACATACACCTCGCATCACGGTTGTCCAAATACCAGTCGATAAAATAGGTGCCGTGATTGGACCAGGCGGAAAAACGATCCGCGGCATCCAGGAGGAGACAGATACCCGGATTGATATTAACGAAGATGGTTCAATCTTTATTGCTGCTACCGATGTGGAAAGCGAGGAGCTGGCTCGTGACCGGATTCTGGCACTTACTGAATCGGCAGAAATTGGGCGAATTTACACTGGGCGAGTAGTACGCGTCACCGATTTTGGAGCCTTTGTCGAAATTCTACCTAATACTGATGGCTTGGTGCATATATCCCAGCTTGATAGTGAACGAGTAAACCGGGTAGAAGACATAGTTCGCATGGGGGATGAGATTACAGTTATGGTTACCGATATCGATCCGACAGGAAAGATTCGTTTATCAAGACAAGCTGTGTTAGAAGGCTGGTCTGCTGAGGAAGCCAGGCAGAAAGACCGGGCTGGGAGTCGAAAGGGCTCCGGCGGTGGTCAGCGACGAAATCGGTACCGGGGTGGTAAGAAGGATGGATAACAGTAGATTCTGATCCTCTAAATATCTTGCGAGCGTTTCTTATGAAAATTAAGGAACGCTCTTCATTTTTGGAAGGGAAGTATATAAAAATTAAATTGAAAAATATTTGATCCTGGACCTGATTGAAGGTCATCGCACTTTTTTATCAGGATATAATAACTCCAATCTAAACCTCGACAGGAGCAGTTAATGGAATCTGATTTTATCTGGATGGATGGTGAATTGGTACCATTTGCACGGGCAAACATTCATGTTATCACCCCAACGCTGCATTATGGGGTCGGAGTTTTCGAGGGCATCCGCAGCTACCAAACACCTCAGGGTCCCGCGATTTTTCGTTTGCGAGATCATCTGGAACGTTTTCTCGAATCCATTCAGGTTCTTGGGATAATAGATTACCCATATTCTATTGATCATATCCGGCAGGCAGTTCACGACACCATTTTGGCCAATGGCTTTGGCGAATGTTATATTCGCCCGCTTATGTACCTTGATGGTCCTTTGGGATTGAACATGGATCTTTCTTCACCCAAACTGGCCATTGCCACCTGGGAGTGGGGACCATACCTGGGTGAAGAAGCGCAAAAAACCGGTATCCACATGATGGTTTCTTCTATCACCAGGCTGCATCCAAACATAAACATGACGAAATCAAAGCTCACCGGAAACTATGCCAATTCCATGTTGGTGAAAACATTGGCATTACGTTCAGGATACGATGAAGCGGTGATCCTTGATCCTTCCGGATTTGTTGCGGAATGCACTGGAGAAAATATATTCGTCGTTCGTGATGGCGTGATCTATACTCCTCCGCGGGCATCAATCTTGGAGGGATTGACCCGTGATACCGTGATGACGCTGGCCACTGATCTTGGCATTCCAGTTGTCGAAGAGCAGCTCACCAGGGACCAGCTTTATATTGCTGATGAGGTATTCATTACTGGAACCGCAGCCGAGATTGTCCCCGCCAGGAAGATTGACTTCCGGATAATTGGTGATGGCAAGCCCGGTCCAATTATGCAAAGCTTGCTGGGAATATACCTCAAAACTGTTCGTGGACAGGGCAAACGCTCTGTCGAATGGCTGGATTATTTGCCGGTAGAACAAAGGATTGATGGCAGCTAAGAGTTAACAGATTATTAATGTAACTTTTGTCTCTCCTCCTGCATCAGATTAATGGGCTGATTTTCGAGAGAAAATAGTTGCCTGTAAGTTCAACCTGCGGCTATAATACCGGTTACGTAATTATCAGGAGACGTGATGGATTTAAATTTGAGCAGCACTGCTGCAACACCGACCGGAGACTCTGAGGAAAACGAGGAATTCGTCAGGGTATTGGTTATTGGCTCTGGACCTGCTGGATTGGCAGCCGCGCTCTATGCGGCCCGCGCCGATTTAGACCCATTAGTATTAACCGGAATGGAACTGGGAGGTCAGGTCTCATTAACCTTTGCTGTGGAGAATTATCCTGGGTTTCCAGAAGGTATTGGCGGCATGGAGATGGTTGACCTGTTTCAGAAGCAGGCACAACGATTTGGTGCACGGATTGAATATGATTTGGCCTCAGAGGTGGATTTTTCAGAACGTCCTTTTAAGGTGAAAACTCAAAATGGGAAGGTGTATTCAGCCGAATCAGTCATCATCAGTACCGGCGCCAGTGCCATTCATCTTAATGTTCCTGGAGAAAATGAATTTACTGGTCGCGGGGTCTCATATTGTGCCACTTGTGACGGGTGGTTCTTCAAAGAAAAGGATGTGATCGTTGTCGGGGGTGGGGATAGCGCGGTGGAGGAGAGCCTTTTCCTGACCCGCTACGCCGAAAATGTCACTATTGTTCATCGCAGGGATGAATTGCGTGCAGGGGCAATTCTTGCCGAAAGGGCGAAAACCAATCCCAAGATCGAGATATCCTGGAACACGGTGGTGAAGGAGATTTCCGGGAATGGAGCGGTTCAGACGGTCAAGCTGCAAGACACCGAAACAGGTGAGGAAAGAGAACGCGAGGTTGATGGTGTCTTCATATTTATCGGACATTCCCCCAATACCGGCCTGTTCACCGATCAACTGGAAATGGATGAGAATGGGTACTTGATCGTAGATAAATTGATGCAGACCAACGTTCCTGGAGTATTCGCCGCTGGAGAGGTGGCTGATCCCCACTTCCGCCAGGTGGTCACCTCTGCTGGAATGGGCGCCGCGGCCGCCATCCAGGCAAATCGCTTCATGGAAGAAAACCCCCTGCCAGAAGAATAAAGCTATTCCCCCTGATGAAATTTCATCTGGGGGACTTTTATATCCAAAAGGGAGTGTGAAAATGAAAAACAAGGTCTCGATCATTGGTGCTGGGATGACAGGCGCCACTACTGCTCACTGGTTAGCCGAACGCGAACTGGCGGACCTGGTCCTTGTGGACATCGTGGAGGGGATGCCGCAGGGCAAGGCGCTCGATCTGCAAGAATCGCTGCCGGTGATCGGTAAAGATGTTGTTGTAAATGGGAGCAATTCATTTGATTCTACAGCTGGTTCGGATATTGTGGTCATCACCGCCGGGTTGCCTAGGAAGCCTGGAATGAGCCGGGATGACTTGCTCTCTGCAAACGCGGAGATCGTCGGCAACGCGACCCGCGAATCACTGAAATATTCACCTGAGGCTATCATCATCGTGCTCACTAATCCACTGGATACAATGACCTACCTTGCGATGAAGGTTGGAAATTTGCCACCCGAGAGAGTGGTAGGGCAGGCCGGCATTTTGGACTCGGCCCGAATGCGCGCCTTTGTCGCGATGGAGTTAGGTGTGAGCGTCGAGAATATCCATTGTTATGTCTTGGGAGGACACGGGGATGATATGGTTCCACTGGTCCGTCACTCCAATGTTGCCGGTGTGCCGCTGGCTGAGATATTGCCTGCTGACCGGTTAGAAGCGATTGTAGAGCGCACCCGAAAGGGAGGTGGCGAAATTGTGGGCTTGCTGAAGACCGGGAGTGCTTTCTATGCACCAGGAGCAGCTGTAGCCCAGATGGTGGAAGCGATATTAAAAGATAAGAATCTGGTTGTACCAGCGGCGGCATATATGCAAGGGGAATATGGATTAAACGATATCTTCTTTGGAGTTCCTGTACAGTTGGGTCGCCAGGGTATCGTCGATATCATTGAGTACGATCTCAACGAACAGGAACAGGAAGCCTTGAACACCTCTGCTAGTGGGGTGAAGGCGACTGTCGCAGCACTAGAATCGCTGGTAAGTTTTTAACCAATTATACAAGGAGAGTTAATATGGGCTTGAGTCAAGATTTCGCTGCTGAGTTGCCAGCATGGCGAGAAAGAGTATCAAACCTGATCAAGAATTCCGCGCAGGTAAAAGTTGATGAAGTGACCATTGGTCAGGTCTATGGAGGCATGCGCAATATCAAAAGCTTGGTAACTGATATCTCTTATGTAGATCCGGGGGAAGGTATCCGCTTCAGGGGTTACACCATTCCCGAAGTATTAGATATTTTGCCAAAACCACCAGGATGTTCCATGCCATATGTTGGTGGTCTCTATTACTTATTCCTGGTTGGAAAAGTGCCCACCGAGGATCAGGCGGTTGATATCGAAAATGAATGGAAGAACCGGTCGGAGATACCATCGTTTGTGTTTGATGTGCTGAAATCTATGCCGCGCGATTCACATCCCATGATGTTGTTCTCCACTGCGATACTGGCATTGCAAAATGATTCGGTCTTCGCTAAGCGCTATCAGGAAGGAATGACTCGGGATGAGTATTGGCAGCCGATGTTGGAAGACAGCCTCAACCTGACTGCAAAACTTCCCGCTGTGGCTGCCTATATTTATAGTTTGAAATACAAAAATGGTGACTTTGTAGGTCCAAGTAAAGATTTAGATTGGGGAGCGAATTTCGCCCACATGATGGGAAATCCTTCCAAAGAGTATGAGGAGCTTTCCCGGCTTTACTTTATCCTGCATTCCGACCACGAAAGTGGAAATGCCAGCGCCCATGCGACCCATCTCGCCGCGTCGACGTTGTCAGATATCTATTATGCATTGTCAGCGGGTTTAAACAGCCTTGCAGGACCTTTACATGGCTTGGCAAATCAAGAAGCATTACGCTGGTTGTTAGGCATTTACCAAAAATTCAATGGTGTACCATCTAGAGAAGAACTCCGCCAGTTTGCCTGGGAGACCCTCAATAGCGGCCAGGTCATTCCCGGGTATGGCCATGCCGTTTTACGAAAACCAGATCCCCGCTTCACGGCTCAATTCGAGTATGCCCAAGAACACATGCCGGATGATGAGATCTTCCAAATTGCCCAGCTGGTGTTTGGGGTCGTACCGGAGGTCTTGATTCAGCAAGGCAAGGCGAAAAATCCTGCTCCAAACGTGGATGCGATCAGCGGAACTTTACAGTATCATTATGGTATTAAGGAGTTCGATTTCTATACCGTGATGTTTGGAGTCGGTCGTGCATTAGGTGTATCTGCCAATGCAGTCTGGTCGCGTGCGCTTAGTCAGCCGCTTGAGCGTCCGAAATCTCTTACCACCAAAATGCTTGAAGAGATCGCCCAGGCAGCTCACCAGTCCAGCTAAATACCACTGCAATTCTAAGCATTAGAAAGGTGCTCAACATTCCGTTGAACACCTTTCTATTTTTAGTGAATTGGATTCAGAAAGGTTATGGGGTTGGAGTTGTTGCTGGTTCTGGGGCTGTGATGCTGCCTGACCACATGAAGACGCGTTGATCGCTGGCCGCGCCAGCCGATTCCCACACCGGATTGCCATCCTCATCTGTGCCAGCTTGCCTGGTGGTCATGACCCACCAGCGGTACAAGTGGGCTTCGCTGTCGGAGGAGCGGAACGTGGATGGTACGATAAACTTTGTATCTGTGACGTAATCGACTAATCTGCGGCTGTCTCCATCAGTGAAATCTACTATGGTGATCTCGTAGGCTTCATTTTCAAGTAATGTGCCGATCGAAGCCCATTGTAAGGTCACCGTATCGCCAGCCTGAACGAACCGGGCACCATCCGGGGGCAATAACAGGTTGGGCGCACTATAGGGTGGAGGTAGGGTAGCAGTTGGAGTCGGACCTGGAGTGGGAAAACGCTCACATAGCGGTATGATCAAATTCATACCGGAAAACACAGTCTCCGAGGTAAGCCCGTTATATTCCTGCACGACAGCCATGGGAACGCTGTAGCTATTGGCGATGCTGCTGAGCGTGTCGTTTTCCTGAACTTCGTAATTAACCTTCTCACAGGCTTGTTCTGTGGCTTCACCTGGACTAAGCGTGGAAGTAGGCAGGGCAGTCGGTGTAGCCGTCGGTTGCGGTATCAGCAACTGTTGGCCTTCAACTAGCGTATTGCAATCTGCTGGTAGATTATTGAGTAAAACGATGCTTTGGATTGATACCCCAAATGTGAATGCAATCCCAGCGCATGTATCTCCTGCCACGACGGTGTACGACATCGGTGTAGGAGTCGGTAAAGGTGTGTCGGTCGGGACTGGTGTTTCAGGGGTTGGGGTAATCGTGGGGGTAATGGTTGATGTTATCGTGGGAGTGATGGTTGGCTCAACAACCCGACCAGTCTCTTGGAGAGCAAAGAATACCAGCACCGCTCCGATCCCAAGGAAGAGTGCTAATAATAGCAACGCTATCGGCAAGCTCAAGGTGACCTGGGGCATGCGGCTGCCCTGAATGCTTCTTGATTTGCCGGTTGTCTGTTCCGTCCCGGATAAATCGGTGCCGCATACCAAGCACCGACTCGCGTCCTCGCTTACCCGGGTACCGCATGTTGGACAAAGTTTGGTCGGTTTTGAGGGAGATTCAGATGTCATAAGCAATATTAATACCAGAGGAAATCTGGCAGCGGGGATTATACCAGCCTTTTTTTCTCATGTGCAATATTTCTCATTTAGTGAGAAATCTCTAAAATTATCCCGGTAAGTTGTCAAGACATTCGGAGACAGCATCATACGGGTAATAAAAATGTGCATGGTATACTGCGGCGGAGATGCAATCTTATAGTGTTTATCTTCACATACCCTTCTGCCGTCACCTATGTAGCTATTGTGATTTTAATACCTATGCTGGTTTGGATGAGCTGATCCCGACATATGTTGACTCTCTCTGCAATGAGATTGAATTTGTTGCAAATAATTGTGATCAGCAACTTACCGTTCATACCATTTTCATCGGGGGTGGTACCCCATCTATCCTGCCGATCGAGCAATTGGAACGTATCTTTCATACCATGGATCATGTTTTCGATATCGATGGTGATAATGAAATAACGATGGAGGCTAATCCAGGCAGGTTGGGCATTGATTATCTGAAATCACTGCGCAGCTTGGGGGTAAACCGCTTGAGTTTAGGCATGCAGTCAGCTATCCCTGAAGAACTGAAACTATTAGATCGCCAGCATGATTTTATGCAGACCGCAGAAGCACTACAGATAGCTAGAAATGTTGGCTTTGATAATATCAACCTTGATTTGATCTTCGGCATCCCTTACCAATCCATTGAAACTTGGCAGTCGAGCCTCGACCTCGCTTTGACGCTTATACCGGATCACTTCTCCCTCTACGCGCTTTCCATCGAACCAGGGACTTCGCTGAATACCTGGCTGTCAAAAGGGCTCATCTCAGCACCAGATGCGGATCTTGCGGCTGAGATGTATGAAACCGCTGCGGATAAACTGCACAATTGCAACTACCACCAATATGAAATATCTAACTGGGCCCGAAAAGATGCTGATCTGGGTGTGATGGCTTGCCAGCACAATTTGCAGTACTGGCGAAATTTACCTTACCTCGGTTTTGGTGCGGGAGCCCATGGTTTTTCCGGTGAAAAACGCACCGCTAATGTGGGTAAACCTGACCGCTACATCGAAAAGATTCGTTCATGGGAGAACGGCAGTTCACAAGATGAGCTTTCGTTTCCATTGTCACCCGCCACAGCCAAATCAACGTCCATCGACACTGAAGAAGAGATAAAGGAAACGATGATGATGGGTCTGCGCCTGACGGATGAAGGTGTCTCACGCAGTGAATTTCAATCTCGTTTTGGATTGGCACTGGAAGATGTGTATGGGGAGGAGATAGATGAATTGGTTGAATTAGGATTGTTGGAATGGGATCAAGAAACCACTGACAAAATAAGGTTAACCACCCGGGGGCGCCTATTAGGAAACCAGGTCTTCCGCCGTTTTATTTGAAGGGTTTAAAGTTTCCGACCGAGTAAGCGATTGGCTAAGCCGAACAGCATCTCGCCCGCAGGCTCCTCGGGGTTGGCTTCTCGGAGAGCACTCAAAGCCTGGTCGGTCATTTTGCTGGCTGATTCTTGGGTGAAGTTACGGGCGCCTTCCTTCTCCAGCTGACTAGCTAAATCGTCTATTTCTTCACTCTGAATCTGGCCCTGAGTCCATCTTGCAGCGAAAGGACCTTTCTGTTCAAGCCCATAAATAACTGGTAAGGATTTCTTTCCTGCGATCAGGTCGCTTTCATTTGATTTTCCAGTTAGCGCAGCATCCCCCCAGATACCCAAGATATCGTCCTGAGCCTGGAAAGCCAGACCCAACTTAAACCCGAATTCTCGGAACAAATTGCGACGTTCCGTAGGTACATCAGCCACGATAGCGCCCAGCTCAGTGCAAGCCCCTAAAAGAGAAGCTGTTTTACCGCCTACCATCTCCCAGTATGCATTCATCGCAAGATGTTTTTGTGATTCGAAATTCAGATCAAGGTATTGCCCTTTTGTGAGTTGTAAGCAAGCTCGATGTAACGTATTTG
>JBFFEL010000002.1:0-85392 GCA_041558875.1 Anaerolineales bacterium | reverse complement strand
TATTCAAACCTGACAAGTCAGGACGCCCGCCCAAGTCGTGATTTCCACCTCCTCGCGGATAGAGGGTGGGATCAGTTTATTAAACAATCCCCTTACCCCTATCCAAAGTGATAGGGGTATTTGGTTATCAAAAAGATTGTTATGGCAACAAAACTAAAGGAGTCTCACATGACCGCATCTTACAAAGCGACCTTCAGAAAGGCTCTCATCTTACTTGGCTTATCATTGTTCATCCTCGCGGCTTGCTCTTCCCCGGCTGCGACGGAAACCGAGGCGCAGTTTAACTCATCACCTGAAGCGACGAATACACCTGAACCCGAACCCACAAAAGTTGAGCCCACTGAAGTGGAACCAACCGAAGCGGCCACTGATACTCCCATCCCCGAGCCTGAAGCAGAACCGCTGATCTTTATTGATGGTTTAGATCGCGAGGTCACCCTGGAAGAACCAGCTCAAAAGATCGTCTCAATGGCCCCCTCCAATACAGAGATCTTGTTTGCGGTCGGCGCTGGTGACCAGGTAATTGGTAGGGATGAGTTTTCAGATTATCCAGATCAAGCCGCCAGCTTACCCAGCGTGGGTGGTGGATTTGGTGATTACAATCTTGAAGCGATCGTCGATCTTGAGCCCGACCTGGTCCTGGCGGCCGAGATCAATACCCCTGAACAAGTCACATCTATAGAAGATCTGGGTTTAACTGTGTACTTGCTCCCAAATCCTACAACCCTTGAAGAGATGTATGAAAACTTATTCACTGTCGCCGAGATGACTGGACATTCTTCCGGGGCAGAAGAATTAGTGGATGAGCTGCGCCGCCGCGTATCAAATATTGAATCATTGGTTGAGACGGCTGAGCAGCAGCCAACTGCTTTTTACGAGTTAGACGCCACCGATCCGTCCGCCCCGTGGACAGCAGGATCGGGCACATTCATTGACACGCTCATTATTAAGGCTGGAGGGACAAACATTGCTTCTGATATGGAAGGCCAGTATTTACAGTTATCGATCGAAGAACTGCTGGTCCGCGATCCCCAGGTGATATTGTTAGGTGACGCTGCCTATGGCATAACCCCTGAGTCATTGTCGGAACGCACCGGTTGGAGCAATTTGAGTGCTGTGGTTAATAACAGAATCTACTCCTTTGATGATAATCTGGTCAGCCGCCCTGGTCCAAGATTGGTCGATGGTTTGGAAGAATTGGCCAGGTTGCTCCATCCTGAACTGTTTGATTACTAGGAACTTGCGTATATTTCTGTCGAGAATGAAACATCCTTACTTATTGAACACAGGATTATTAGGTGCGGCACTGATCTTGAGTGTCGCTGTAGGCGCGGTCTATATTCCACCAGCGACAATTGCCCGGATTATCCTCGAACCGCTCGCCATTCAATTAGATGCTGAAATCATATCTGACACAATGGTCACGATCGTTATGCAGCTGCGTTTGCCCCATGCAATCTTGATCGCCATGGGAGGGGCTGCGCTGGCTGCCAGTGGAGCAGGCTACCAGGGATTATTCCAGAATCCCTTAGCTGATCCATATTTAATCGGTGTCGCTTCCGGGGCCGGTCTGGGAGCGGTGCTGGCAATGTCCCTCAATTGGCCCAGTAATCTGCTGGGCTTCTTCTCCATACCAGTGGCGGCGTTTGTCGGCGCGGCTTTGACCGTGATCATTGTTTACCGCTTGGCTCGATTTGGGAATATTCTTTCAACCACGAATCTGATCTTAGCAGGTGTCGCGGTTGGCTCTTTTGCTTCTGCATTGACTTCATTTATAATGCTGCGCTCCGAGGGTGAGGTCCGCCGGGCAATCGCCTGGCTGCTTGGTGGTTCGACTCTCAGCGGTTGGGCACCAGTGATCGCGGCACTGCCATACATCATAGTGAGCCTGGGAATGTTGATCGCCTCAGGACATGCATTGAATGTACTTCAATTTGGGGATGAACAAGCACAGCAGCTCGGCTTACCAGTTGAGCGGATCAAAATTTGGATAATTGTCGCCGCCTCATTGGCTACCGCCACCGCCGTAGCGTTTACCGGTGTGATCGGTTTTGTCGGCCTCATCGTGCCCCATCTAGTTAGGATCTTGTGGGGGCCGGACTACCGCAATCTGCTCCCACTTTCTATCCTGGCAGGCGCGACCACCCTTCTGATTGCTGATTTATTAGCCAGGATTCTTTTTGCCCCCCAGGAGATCCCCATCGGGGTGATCACAGCCCTGGCAGGCGCGCCTTTCTTCCTATGGATATTAAGGCGCTCACAACGTGGTGTGATCCAAGTTTAATTTTAAGGATACGCAATCATGCTCGATATCCGCTCAATATCAGTAAATTATGGCGAAACAGAGATCCTCAAAGATCTTTCTCTACAGGTTCAAGCTGGTGAGGTCATCTCATTAATTGGACCCAATGGCGCAGGGAAAACCACATTAATCCGGGCGATCAGCGGTGTGCTGCCCCTCCTATCCGGCTCAGTGATGGTTGGTAGAGATGATCTAGCCACCATTTCAATTACTGAACGGGCGCGATTGTTGGCTGTCGTCCCACAAGCGCGCAAGCTTCCTCCCGAATATTCGGTTCAACAAGCTGTTTTGATGGGCCGGACCCCTTACCTCGGTTGGTTGGGAAATCTCAGCCAATATGATTACGATAAAGCCAGCTGGGCCCTCGATCGAACCCAGATTTCCAAATTTGCTAAACGGCGGGTTGATGAGCTCTCAGGAGGTGAGCAGCAGCTGGTGCTGGTTGCCCGGGCATTGGCCCAAGATTCCCCGGTTGTCCTCCTGGATGAACCAACGGCCCATTTAGATTTGCGCCATCAAGCAACAATCCTTGACCTGGTACACGACTTGACAAGGGAGCGCGGACTCGCTGTCTTGATGTCACTGCATGATCTAAATTTAGTCAGCCTCTTCAGCGATAGGGTTGCTCTGCTTGGTGATGGAAAAATTCTCGCCTTTGGAAATCCAAACGAAGTGCTCAGCCCCAAATATCTCTCGGATGTTTACCAGGTACCGTTGGATATAATCCCCCACCCGTATCGAGATGTACCTCTTGTATTGTTAAATGGCCACGATGATTGAAGCACTGAGTGACCTCAGCCTGAAACCAATAACTCTTCAACTTTCGTAAAGAACTCCGGCACTGAGAATGGCTTGTGCAGCCAGGTTATACGCTTCTCTTCGAGAAGAGATTTGCTTTCAGCCCCCATGGGATGACCAGTGACGAACAATATCTTAACCTGCGGCCATCTATCCTTGACCTGATTGTATAAAGCTAACCCCCCCATTTCTGGCATCACCATATCACTGACCAATAAATCGATCGCCCCAGGGTTCAATTCAAAGATCTGCATCGCATCATTTCCATTTGAGGCAGTCAGGACCCGGTATTTTTGCGCTTCAAGTAAATCCTGGATGGCGTTCAAAGTCGTCGCATCATCTTCAACGACTAAAATAGTATGACCATGTCCCTGTAATGGAGAAGAATACTGAACTGGATCAAATCCAATTTGTTCTGTGGGCAACGCTGGTAAATAGATTGAGAACTTGGTTCCCTCGCCGGCTTCGCTATGGACATCAATATAGCCGCCATGCTGTTTGACAATCCCATAGGCCTGAGCAAGACCCAATCCAGTTCCCTCTCCGATTGGCTTGGTGGAGTAAAAAGGTTCGAAAATATGCGGTATCACGTCCGGTGGTATTCCCATTCCAGTATCACCAACGGTGATTGTGATCCATTCTCCATTGGGTAGGAATGGGCTGGGAGGAATTTCTCCTGGCTGCAAGTCCAATCTGCTTAGAATGAAACTTAATAATCCACCTTCGGGCATCGCATCCCGAGCATTTATCGCCAGATTCATCAATACCTGCTGTAGGCGAGTAGGATCAGCGTGGATAGGATATGATCCAGGTTGATATTTCAATTCCACCCGGATCGTTTCTGGCAACACACGTTCAAGCAAGCGGTCAAATTCCTTAATGAACGGCAGCAAATCAAGCGTGCTTTGTTCCATCACGGATTGACGGCTGAAGTCCAAGATTTGCCGGATCAAGCTTGATGCGCGCTGAACCTGTTGCTGGATGATGGATAATCTTTCAAGACCCGCCGGATTTAATGCCAGGTCTTTGAGCAGCAAATCACTATAAACCAAAATAGTAGCCATAATATTGTTGAAATCATGAGCGATTCCTGCCGCCAATTGACCTACTGTGGCGAGACGATCTTGCATCTGAATGCGGGATTGGTTGTGGCGTTCAATCGTGACATCACGCAGCATCAGAATCCAGTAAGGATTCTCGCCAGCCAACGCCCGGGTCTCGATCTCAAATATTCTGGGTTTAGACCCATCAAGGTTTATTTCTACTGGTTGAGGATCATCAGCTCGTTCGATCAGTTCCTCAATCGAATATGGACCTAACCTGTCAATGCCGGAGCTGGAATCTTCCATTGCAAGCTGGTAGAGGATCTCACTGCCATATGAGTTGACCAAGACCAGGTTGTATTCTTCATTTAGCAGCATAACCCCAACCGGCAAGCGTTCAACCAAACTTGATAATCGTTCCTGCTCCCTTTCCAACATTTCCACCAGATGTTGAACCTGTTCGTAGCGCCCGACATTGCTGAGCGCGACACCCACCTGGTGACAAATTGCCTGGATCAGTTCCAATTGGTCAGCTGAAAATGCTGCGGCATCATGATGGAATAAGCAGAATACTCCCATCAACTGCTCACCATGAATGATCGGCGCTCCGAGCACCGATTTGGCGCCATCCAGCCAACCAGGGAATTCTTTAAAACGCTCATCTTGAGTGATATCTGGAAGATTTATTGCCTGACCATTTGAAGCAATCCACCCTGGTAAACCCGCCTCAAGATCAAAATCAATTGGGAGACCGACTTCGTTCTGTTTAAATTGCTCTGACCGGTATTCATTCTGCCACCTGAGCTTCTTCCCCTCCGGCAAGTATAACAACGCCATTCCAAGCGAACCACCAAGAGCCTGGCAGGTTAATCCAATTGCTCTCTCCAAGATCTCATTCGAATCAAGACTGGGAGCCAACTCCCTGCCAATATCGTAAACTAAACTCAAATGCCTCTCCTCGGTGGCAACCGCTTCGTAAAGGCGAGCATTTTCTATAGCAATTGCGGCTTGATCCCCCAACAGTCTCAACATGTGGATGTCAGATTCAGAAAAAGCCCCGGGTTGGACGTGAGAGACATTCATCACCCCAACTACCCGCTCACCAATTTTCAGCGGTAATCCAATAATCGAACCCGACCAGGAGTTTGGCGTTCCGGCATAAAGTGGATTGGCACGTAAATCTGGGACAAGGACCGGTTTCCCAGTTTTCGCAACGGTCATCGTCAATCCATCAGAACGGGGATTCGAGAATGGCTTGTCTCTTTTTCCATCCCCCCAATGAGCGGTGCCAAAAAAGAGCTTATCCCCATTCTCAGACTGGTAGAGGAATATATGGCAGTTCCTCATCCCTGGGACAAGATCTAATGCGCATTCCGCGATCGTATCGAGCACCTCTCTTAAATCAAGGCTGGCAGTCAAAGTTAAACTCGCCTGCCGCAGATTTTCCATTTGCGATGCTTTTCTCTCCTCCCCCGACTTCCTTGAACTGATATCCTCGACAGTACCTTCAATCCACTTCCCGGCAGGTGATTCTTGCCCACCCACCAGCCTGGCATTTAAGGACGCCCAAAAGCTGGAGCCTCCAATTTCCGTAAGCTGCACTTCTAAACCAGTTACCAGTGAGCTTGAATGAAGGTTTTTGAAAAAATCTTCCCAGTCATCTCGGTCAAGAAACAGATCACTCATCTTCAAGTCCTGCATCGATTCAAATGATTCCAAGCGGAACATCCTGAGAAATTCCGAATTTGCTAAGAAGATTTCACCAAATGGATCACCTGATATGCGAAAAACTCCAATAGGGATATTTTCGATAATGGATCGTGGATCCATTTCGTTCTTTATGTGCTGTCTGGGGTGTTGAAAAATTAATTTCGTTTTCGGCATTCCCCACCGTTCTAGAAAATATTAGAGATTCAACCATCGATGAAGATGGAAGGTTGTATGATTATAGCCAGTCAGTGGTCAACCCACCTTTGATCAGGCTATCTGAATTGTCATCAGCAGCTTTCAGTATTGATAATACAGAAGATAACAAGAATCAGTGCATGATTCAGGCCAATTCCCTCACCAAGTATAATTCCCCGCGCTGAAATCCACGATCAAGGTAGTACTGCCGAGTTCCCACCGCAGAGATCACTGCCAACTTATGAAACCCTTTCTCGCGAGCAATTGATTCGGCTTCAACCAGCAAGGAGGTGCCCAAACCTGCATGTTGGGCTGAACCCGATTGCTTGTCACCTACTTCCAGCGATTGACCATACACATGAACTTCCCGGATTATGGCAGCTCCGTTTAAATCTTCCAAACCTGTGCCAGGTGAATCCTTTCCCGGAAGCGAAAGACGCAAAAAACCAGCCAGTTTATCAGCCTCAGTATTGTATGAGATGAAGTGTTCTTCAAAGCCATCGCAGTTGAATACCAGGTCATCACGCTGAAGTTCGCTGGTATCGATCTTCTCGTTTCTCACTTCGCGGCACCGTACGCACTGACAACGGGTACCGCGATTTTTCATCTCAAGCTGGATATCCTGTCGCAGGCTGGTTCTTTTATTACCTTCAACAACGTTGGTCGAAGGGATATCCCTGATCACTCGATTAACCCGGCAGTAGCGCGGGATGGTTGTTTTGATATCTGCTATGAGATCGATCAATTCGTCTGTGGAATAGGGATGGAATTCTCCACGCTGCCAATAATCATACAGCTCAGCATTTTTCAGCAGTTGGTTCGGATATATTTTCAATTCATCGGGGCATAAACCTACCCACAAACGTTTGAAATCTTCCCGGTCGGAGTCTAACGTGGCTCCGTGCAAGTTCGGCATCCAGTGCAGAACGATTTTGAAGCCAGCAGCCCTGAGCAGAGCGACTGCCTGCCTTGTAGCCTCAACTGAATGACCGCGCTTGTTCAGCTCCAAGATGCGATCATCAAGGCTCTGTACGCCTAACTGAACCTTTGTGACACCCAAATACCTCAACCAGGCAAGTTCTTTTCGATCAATATGGTCCGGTCGGGTTTCGATAACCAAACCCACACTGCGGTGGCCCGCGGTTTCATTAATCCTTTGTGCCACAGAAAGCGATTTAGCGCTGACACCGTTCAAAGCTTCAAAACAGCGCTTTACAAACCACTCCTGGTAATCACGCTGATAAGCGCTCCAGGTCCCCCCCAAGATTAACAGCTCAACCTTATCAGTCGGGTGACCGACAGCCTTAAGCGCCTCCAAACGGGCATAAACCTGATCGAAGGGATCAAATTTGTGGTGTAGCCCACGCATGGCACCCGGTTCATCGGGCAGGTAGCTTTTCGGCATGCGCACATCTGTCGGGCAGAAGATGCACTTGCCGGGACAGGGATAAGGTTTCGTTAAGACCGTGACGACAGTGACCCCAGACAGTGTACGGATGGGTTTCATCCGGATGCGAGCTAAAAGGTTAGGATCTGGACTCCACTCACCACTCTCAACAAGTTGAGTATAAGCAGCGACAAGTACATTCTTGCCGAGATAGCCATCACCTCCCGGCAACGGATACTTACGCACCGCGTCCTCGACTTGAATACCAGAACGAACCTGTTCAAGCACCTGCCGTGCCAGAGCAATTTTTTCCGGAGAATATTCAATTGTTTGGGTCCAATCCTGGTTGTTCATTTGGATAACATGACAAGTAAACTAAAACTACCGATAATAAATCAAATCATTCTCTATGATCGTTATCTTAAAAGAAGTATACGATATCGATCAATTAAACGGGCACAAGGTCCTTTACTACCAATACCACAATTGAAAGTAGACTACCAACCTTTATAATATACCTATGGAAGCTGAAATTAGAGATCAGCTGATCAATCTCAACCGTACATTCTACCAGACCTTTGCAAAAGAATTCTCTGCCACTCGGAAGCGCCTGCAGCCAGGGGTTTTCCGTATTTTGGAGAGGATTTCTATTCGAGATGAGATCCTAGATCTAGGATGTGGAAATGGTCAACTCGCAAGTGAGCTAAGATCCAAGGGGCATGAAGGACATTATGTTGGATTGGATTCAAACTCTGACTTATTAGATATCGCTCGCCAAAAGCTTGCCGTGGAAGAGTCAGTAAGCTTGCTCGAGAAAGATCTCACATCATCTTCATGGGAAGATGAATTACCAACAGAGGATTTCGATTTCATCCTGGCATTTGCGGTACTGCACCATATACCGAGTTTGGAGCTACGCCAGCAGCTGGTTAAAAAAATTAGGAAGCTATCTGCACCGGACGGATGGTTTATCCATTCTGAGTGGCAGCTTCTAAACAGCACTCGCCTCCAGAAGCGTATTCTGCCCTGGGAAAATGTAGGTTTAAATCCCGAACAAGTAGAGACCGGTGATTATTTAATTGATTGGCGACATGGAGGGCAAGGGCTGCGCTATGTGCATGTGTTTTCTGAGGAAGAGCTCGAATCTTTAGCCCAAGAATCGGGCTTCCAAATCGTGGAGAAATTCCTATCAGATGGCGAAGGAGGAAAGCTGGGTTTATACCAGATTTGGAAAGGAGTATAATTACCCAATTCCATTTCCCAGTGGTTTCTTTGATCAAATTATGCGTATATTAATCATTTCTGATATCCACGCTAATCTCACTGCTTTGGATGCGGTACTTGATGACGCCCCGCAGGTGGATGCGGTGTGGTGTCTTGGCGATCTGGTTGGATATGGACCCGATCCGAATGAATGTGTAAAACGGGTACAAACACTACCAAATCTGGTCTGCTTGATTGGCAACCACGATGCTGCGGTATCAGGAGTTATCGATACCACATCCTTCAATAGCGAAGCTCGCCTGGCAGTACTCTGGACACAAAGCGTGATTGAGCAAGATAATCTCGACTACCTGCGGGGGTTATCCCCTGAAACGGAGATCGACTCGGTCCATTTGGCACACGGCAGTCCAAGACAACCGGTCTGGGAGTATGTACTGGATACGCGCACAGCCTTTGAGAATTTTGATTATTTCGACACACCATTTTGCTTCGTAGGTCACAGCCATATGCCCGTGGTTTTTCGTATGGAAGATAAGCAACATACCACGGACCTCTCAATCCCCAAAGCGAACAGCTCATTGAAGATGGTTCCCCGGGCGATATACAACCCGGGATCAGTCGGCCAACCGCGCGATCGTGACCCTCGAGCCGCATATGCAGTTTTCGATTCTGACCGCCAGACTTGGAGCCTTCAGCGGGTGTCCTATGACATCCAGAGTGTTCAGGATAGAATGCGTGCGGCCAGGCTGCCGCAAAGGCACATCCAGCGATTAAGTGCCGGCTGGTAACAAATTTAAATCAAGATCAGGGGGATAATCTTTCAGGAACAATTTTCCATCATCCAGCGTCAAAAGGGAGAATTCTTCTTAGGAGGAAGAACCATGAACAAAAAACTGCTCATCCTTATCATCCTGGTGACCATATTTCTCTCAGCTTGCGCTTCTCCTGAAAGAGCCGCTTTGGCTCCAGTTGAACCTGGTTTCTCCGATGAAGCGTATATCGAAGGAGCGCCAGTCCCAGAAGCAAGCGTTGTTGAAGAAGGATCCGCATTTACTACGAATGTAGTCTCCAGTGGAGAGCGCATTGTGATCATGAATGCTGGCTTGGAACTGGTTGTTGATGCGCCGGATGAATCCATGGAAAATATCAGCCGCATGGCGGATGAGATGGGGGGATTCGTGGTGAACGCCAACCTGTATAAAACACGCACATCCGATGGACAGGAAGTCCCCCGGGCGTCGATAACTATCCGCGTACCAGCAGAAAGACTGGATGAGGCGCTCGCCAGGATCGAAGCAGAAAGCGATCGACTTCCCCTGAGCAAGAATGTACAATCTCAAGACATCACCAGTGAATATACCGATCTGCAATCACGTCTGAAGAATTTAGAAGCGGCAGAAGCACAATTAGTCGAGATCATGGAATCCGCAAATCGTACTGAAGATGTGCTCAATGTTTTCGACCAATTGACCCGCGTGCGCGGTGAGATAGAGGTGATCAAAGGGCAAATTCAATATTTTGAAGAGTCTGTCCGCTTATCCGCGATCAGTGTCGAATTAATTCCAAATGAGGCTGTCCAACCACTAACAATTGGCGGCTGGGAACCAGTTGGAGTGATCAAAGATGCGCTGCAAACTTTGATCAGCGCGCTGCAGGGCTTGGTTAATGTGCTCATCTGGATGGCGTTATTTATCCTTCCTATCGTCATCATCATTGGGGTACCACTGTACTTCATCATCCGGGGGATAAGAAATTGGCGACGAAGGCGGAAACAGCGAGAATTAGAAGCTACAACTGAAAAAGACGAGGAAATCGAGACAGAAGAATAAAAATATATGAGCCGAATGACCGAGAAGACCCTTAATTCTTATCTGGATTAAGGGTTTTTTCATGCGCATCATTACCTCTGGGAATCCCAATCTGTATCCAGAAGGTATAATTTCACCATCATGCACGAACTGATCGAATACGCCTGGAATTTACTTGAGGTACGAATTTCTGAAGATCAGCTTTCTGCTTTTGAGGTCTATGAGCAGCAGTTGATTGAGTGGAATGATCGTTATAATCTAACGGCAATTGATAATCCCAAACAGATCAGAGTCAAACACTTCCTCGATTCGTTGTCTTGTGTACTCGCCCTGCGCAATAGCCCCATAGATCACGTTGTTGATGTCGGTACAGGCGCAGGTTTTCCAGGTTTACCATTAAAGATCATCTGCCCGATTATAAATATGACCCTGATCGAATCTGTAGGTAAAAAAACTGCATTCTGCCAGCATATAATCCAGACAATCAACCTGCAAAAAGTCAACATCCTGCAAGAGAGAGCTGAAACCCTCGCCTCCCATCCGGACATGCGTGAAAAGAATGATTGGGCGATCGCCAGAGCTGTAGCATCACTGCCTGTCCTGGTTGAATACCTTTTGCCTCTAGTCCGGGTTGGAGGATTTGCCCTGGCAATGAAGGGAGAAAGCGGTCCAGCCGAAGCACAATCAGCAGAACAAGCGATTCACATTTTAGGGGGACAGATACAGCAACTGATACCTGTAACGCTTCCCAGCGTGGAAGATGAGCGGTATCTGGTAGTCATTGAGAAGACTGCTGCCACTCCAGAGCGCTATCCCCGCCGGGTTGGAATACCAGCTAAAAGACCTTTAGGAGCGGATTAGACGCATGATTTCAAGCCATACCTTGTCCGTCAAGGCTCGAGGTTGACGCGACCATCACTCACCCTCCAAAGTGTGGCTTTATCAACAAAATCAGAAGTAAAAAGATCGAGATCAGTTGTGGTCAACAATGTCTGGCTGTTGTTGGTCAATCGATCGAGTAAATCCTCACGTCGGCTGGGATCCAGCTCTGCCAATGCCTCATCTAAAAGGAGTACTGGTGAATAATTCGTCACTTCTTTCATCCAGGCCATCTCGGCTATTTTTAGGGACAGCATAGCTGTGCGCACCTGCCCGCGAGATCCATATACCCCCAGATCGATACCATTTTCCAGGAATCGAAGGTCATCCCGGTGAGGTCCTACTGTGGTAACCCCCCTGGCAATATCCGCACTGCGCTGTTCTTTCAATCGCATGGCAAAACCTTGCATGATATCTTCAACTGATGAACCACTGCGATCAACTGGATCTTCAATGGGAAGGGAAATCTGGCCAGGAACTTCCGGTAAGGGATCGTATGAAGGTTGGTAAGATAAGCGCAGTATAGATTTCCCCCTGGTTAATTCGCGATGGTTGCGAGCGGCAACCCGCTCCAATTCCTTAACGGTATGGATGCGTCCATAAATCAGCTGCGATCCTTTTGAAACCAGGAGTTCATCCCAATAATCTAGTTGATCTTGATCTCCGCCGAATTCCTGGATTTGTTTCAGCAGGGCGTTTCGTTGGGACAGAGTCTGCGCATAATCGGCAAGGATGCGATTTATCCCATGAATTACCTGGGACATTGCAAGGTTCAAGAACCTGCGTCGTTCCTCAGGCGCTCCTTCAATGACTTCGACCATTTGAGGTAAAAACAGGACGGCCATAAATTGACCGACTGCATCAGCCATCTTCATCTTCATCCCCCCCAGCAAGATCTCCTTCCGCAGGCGAGACGAACCATTAATACCGTTCGTTTCCTTGATCAGTCGGATTTCAAGGCGGTGCTGTTCATTATCCTTTTCGAAGAGAGCGACTATCCGGCCAACAGCTAAAGATTCCCTGGCAGCCAGGAAGTTCACCAGCTCCCGGTCATGAACGGCGTGAAATGAGGTGAAAGTAGCCAAGTAGTATATTGCTTCCAGCAGGCTGGTTTTACCTTGACCATTTGCCCCAACCAACAACAACGGTCCCTGCGGCAGATCCATATCCAGGCGAGCGAAATTACGATAATTTGTCAGGGATAAATGTTTGAGCTGCATATTTCAAGCAAATGCCACGGATGTAATACCCCGTGGCATTCATTTATTGATAATATCTTCAAAAGGTTCTCAGTCAGCCGGAGCGATTTGGGTGGTTTCACCCTCAATTTGCCATACTTTTTCAGCCCGATCGACAAACAGAACTCCATCCAAATGATCGACCTCATGCTGAAATATGCGCGCCAACCACCCACTGGCTTTAATTTTCAGTGGTTGACCGCGCCGGTTTAATCCTTTAAGCGTTACTGTAGTTGGTCTCTCAACATCACCAACGATCCCGGGGATGGATAAACATCCCTCAGTGCCCATCTCTTGATCAGAAGAAAATCGGGTGATTTTTGGATTAACGACGACATGCAGCTTTGGCGGTGCCTCCTCATCCTCACTCTCATTGAATTCGACAACGATAACTCGCAGAGGAACATCAACTTGTGGCGCAGCCAAACCGACCCCAGGAGCGGCACGCATAGTCTCGACCATATCATCGATCAGCGATTGTAGCTCCGCTCCAAATGTGGTCACCTTGCGCGCTTTACGGCGCAAGGTCTTATGGGGGACAGTGACGATTTCACGGATAGCCATCAGGCCCTAATTCTACCTCGAAATCATCGTCAAAATCGTCATAATAATCGTCTTCTTCCTGTTCTTCGGCACTCCGGTGATAGACCTCAATTACATCCACAAAACGCTGCCTCTGCTTGGTGGCATCAGCTTTTTCCTTTTCACGGCGAAGAGCATTCAGACGTTTAAATATATCCTGCTGGACTTGAGCCGGGTCGTGCACATTTCTGAACACGAATTGTGTCTCCCCGACATTAATGGTTACAAAACCATAATTCAGCATATAACCCAAAAACCCAACTCTTTCATGTTCTAAGCTGAGGATATTGCTTAGAGGTGCAGCTTTTCTTACTTCAGTACCAAGCGGGCGGCGTTCAATATCAAAAATAGATTTATCGGTCACCTGGTAAATATCATTCCGCCAATCGATATACCGGTAAATCCACCAGGGAATCAGAACGAATAAGATTAGCGCCGCGCACGCACCTAATAAGATCTCAGCAACCTGGGCTGAGGTTTGACCGATCATAAAAAAATTGACAATAATGCCCATGGCAATGATTACCAAGAAAATCAATAATGTTGGCAGCCAAATTTTTCCAAATAACGTCGGCCAGTATTTGCGGTAGGTAATGACGTCACCTTCCTCGAACCTCATGGTGAAGATGTTCTTAAAGTATTTCTGCCAAAGATTTTCTTTCACTTTTTGGCTATCTTCGCCAGGGGAGGCTCCCTCTGCTAACCCGCCAGCCCCTTCTCCCTCCTCCCACCCCAGGCGTTGACGGACTTCTAAATCAATCTTCCTTTTTTCTCTTCGTTCAGAGCCCTTTTGAACCCGGTCCCTGTATTCCCGGATAAAGTCAACCATCTTTTGGGGATTCTTCAAATTGCGAAATGTGATCTCCCCAGTGAATGTCTTCACGATCACACTTCCATAATGTAACCACCTACCCAGGAAGGTGGTGGTAGTATTTATGGCCAGGATGGTCGTCAATGGGGCTTCATCTCTACTCTCGTAGAGCCAGATCACTTTCTCAACCCATACCACACGCTGATCGGTAACGATATAGTAATCGTTTCCCCAATCGATCCAGTTCCAAATTCCCCACACCACAGACGCCAAAGCTAATAGGATTGAACAGGCAGCCCCGGTGGTCCAAATTGTAGATGATACATCTGCAACCGAAACAACAGAGATGATTCCCAATGCTGCCAGAAAAAATATAATCGGCCCGATCAAACTGAACACAAAGATCATTTCATGTTTACGGGCTACAAAAGCGATAATTTCATCCTTTCCTAACCATGAAAAATCTCGATTTTTAACCAGATACTGGCTCTCAGGATTACGAGCCAACCAGGGTTTTACCTGCGGGAATTCGCTTACCAATTGGTAAAATTCAACTTCTTCAAGCAAGAAGAGCTCGGTAGTAACGTCTGTCGTAATGTAGGCACCTTCGGAGCGACCATAAAGCAAAGCTTCTTCGATGAAGTATTCACCAGGGTTAATTCTCTCTGGCTCCTGCTCCTCAGAGTCATCGGAGACAAAAACGCTTCCGGACTGGACGATATAGAAATCATCCTCCGGTTCACGATGGATGAACAGCGGCTGCCATGGTTCTAACCTAATCGTCTTAAATCTGGAAGCTATTTTTGCAAGCTGAACCTCGTCCAGGTCGCTAAAAACATCAATCAGATTCAAGGCACGGAACGTTTTATCACCCTCGGGGGCCATGGATTCATTTTAGCACGAACCGAAAAAATCGGGGAAAGGCAGGAATAGATGTTAGAATCCCATCAAATCTATTCATGAGGTGCACATCAAATGCCAATACACTTTGGAACTGATGGCTGGCGGGCGGTAATATCAGATACATTCACCTTTCACAATTTACGGTTGGTGACTCAGGCGATTGCTGATGCGATAAGATCTGATTCGTGGAACGAAGGTACCCCACCTGGTAAATCCCCAGACCCGGAAAAAATGGTGGTCGGTTTCGACACGCGCTTTCTCTCTGATCGTTATGCAGGTGAAGTGGCGCGCGTGCTGGCCGGAAATGGTTACACCGTGTACCTGACACAGGGAGATGCTCCCACACCGGCAATTTCCTATACCGTGCACCACATGGGAGCTATTGCCGGGATTGTGATCACAGCCTCACACAATGCACCTCGTTACAATGGGGTCAAGCTAAAAGCATCTTATGGGGGCGCGGCACTGCGGGAACAATGTCGTCGCGTTGAAGTCTACCTCAACGACAATGAGGAACGGGCCCGAGGTCCGAATATGATGGATTACCAACAAGCCCGGAAATTAGGTTTGCTCCAGCGCTTCAACCCACTCCCAGCTTACTATGATCACTTGCGTACAATGATCGACTTTGATGCCATCGCGGATAACCCGCAGCGCGTGGTAGTCGATTCAATGTTTGGGTCAGGGAGAGGAATCATCAAAGGTATCCTCAAAGGAACCGGATGTGAGGTGCGTGAGATCAGGGGCGAAATGAACCCCGGATTTGGTGGTGTCCACCCGGAACCGATCGCCCGTTATCTGGGTAGTCTAGCCGGCGCCATCGGAACAGGTATGGGCGATCTGGGATTAGCAACTGATGGAGATGGCGACCGGATCGGAGCAATGGACGAAAGGGGAAACTTCGTCGATCCTCATAAAATCATGGCTTTAGCGATGAGATACCTGGTTGAAGAAAGAGGTTGGCGCGGGCCCGCTGTGCGCACGGTTTCTACTACAAGAATGATCGACCGCCTGGCTCAAGAGCATGATTTGCCAGTCTATGAGACGCCGGTGGGATTCAACTACATAGCAGATTACATGCTCAAGGAGGATATCCTGATCGGTGGGGAAGAATCTGGTGGGATTGCTTTCCGCGGACATATTCCGGAAGGCGATGGGGCATTGATGGCTCTCTTGCTGTTAGAAATGGTGTCCACCTCAGGCGCATCATTATCTGAATTAGTCGCAGACCTGGTGAACAAGTATGGCCCCGTGTATTACCAAAGGACGGATCTACGTTTGAGCCATCCAATTGCCAAAGAGCAGATGACCCGCCAGCTAACAGAAGGAACGCCGCCAAATATCGGTGGTGAGAAAGTGATTGATGTTCAGTCTGTTGATGGCGTTAAGTACATACTCGGGGATGATTCCTGGCTGCTAATTCGCCCCTCAGGAACAGAACCTGTACTGCGAGTTTACGCCGAAGGACGCAGTCCAGCAATGGTTGAGAGTTTGCTTAATTTCGGTGAAGAAGTTGCCGCGAACACGACTTGATTGTTTTAAGAACCCCCCATGTTCAGTGGATCATTTAAAAATAATGGGATGATGCCCGCCATCGAGCATCATCCCGATTGTATTAATTAGCAGTTCGCAGCCTGCGGGTTAAGAAGATAACCACCACCAACACCAATGCCAATCCGACCATGGCAGGGATACCTACATCTTCCGCGAACCCTGTATCTGGCAATTCAGATGGAGTTGGCGTGGGAGTTAACCTCCCAGCCGCCGCATCAGTTAACAAAGCAGATACAGTGGCTGTTCGATCGATCGTAGGGGTAACCAATACATCAGTAGGCGCCGCAATTACCAGTGTCGGAGATGGGCTGGCACTGGCGGTTGCAGTCGGTGGGATGGGAGTCACCGTAGGGGTATCGGTGAACTGGGCAGCTAAGCCAGTTTCTATCGCTGCCTGAGCTACCTGGGTATTCTGGGCGTTTATCGCTGCAACTTGAGTTGCCTGGTCATTTCGTCGCTGTGGAGCGTAAACCAGGGCATAAAGTGCAAGACAAATCAAAGAAAGCAGCATCACCCCACCGATTACGCCAGCCACAATGTAAAAGGTGCGATTCCCCGATTCCTCTGGTGAAGGCGAATCTTCCGGTTCTAAATCGAATTCGTTGTCATCAAGATCCAAATCTTCAAAAGCCATTGCCAGTTCTCCTCCTATTTACCACGTTGACGAGCGGTGGTCGTATACCCATTTTTACTCTAAAACTTCAAGGTTTGCCAGTGGTAATTTTACTCTAATACTGTTTTCCAGTTCAATTTCAGCAGAAGTTGCCTTTATTCCATTGGGAAGCACTTCCAATCCGGGTTTAAGTGTAACCAACGTCCCGATTTGTGATTGGTACGGAGCGCGAACTACCCTAACCTTTTGACCAGGTGAAAATAATGTCGCATCGCGTGGTTCATGAACCGTCTGGTTGACCGGCAAGGATATAAAGACTTCCGGTCGTTGGAGAGTATATTTATCAATTTTTTCAGCGTTCAATGTGATTTCACGCCGATCGCTGGTTATCAGCAGGTTGAAGGCAGATGAATTGACCGGCAGAAGACCGAAACCTTCCAGGATCACGATTGGTATAGATAATTCCTCTGCTAATGGGATCAATGAAGAGGCTATACTCGAAAGAATTAAACCCCTTAAAGGTAAGTCAGCTGCCGCTCGAAGTACCTGTTCGTCTCCACAGAAACCTGCGAAAACAACTGTCTCACGTAAATCTATATCCAGCTGGTCAACGGTGAGAATATCTTCGACTTTCTTGATTAATACTCTGAGCTGTCCAGAGTTGATCTTCCCATTTCCCCATACTCCCTGAGCCAGGGCACCGGTGGATTCAATAACTGCCCCTCGTCCGGGGATCAAAGAAACAACTTCGCCTGGGAGACCCGCAAATAACTGGTAGGGTTCTACTTCTTCTTCGATAAGAATTTTTCCTCGCCCAGTTAAAATAATTCTACCCGTGCATGGAGCTCTGACGACCCTTTTTCCCCAGCCGACCGGTCCCGCGAGCACATCTCCTTCAGTAACCGATTCTCCTGCCTCCCGCTCAACATATTGATCAGCATCGGCTATGCGCACCCCAAGCCCGCGGGCTACATCCAACAATCTATGTCGGGGTTCAAGCACCGCCTCGGCAACAACATCCAACGGGGCTAATGTTTGCCCTTTGCGGACAAGAACTCTCCCGGTTACCGGAAGCAACCGGTGCCTGCGAATTCTGGTCATAGGCAAAACGTGTAATACAGGCGCCAACATATCAAAAACCAACTATCCTTTATCCATTTCTACATTACTCAGATAGAAAGTTGCAAGAATATGTCCAAAATGCATAATTAACCACCAAGCGTCCACAGCCATTTCTTATAAAGATCCTGCCTGCGAGTGACATCCCTTGGCAGGAGGACTGGGCGTCCACGGGCGTCAATGACCACGCCAAGCAGACCTCCCACAACGCGTACACTTCCACCACGACCTGGTCCTCCCATGCCAACATCGGACCTATGGAGAGGTTGCAGATGAAGCCTGGCGGCTTCTCCCATGGGGATCGGCAGTGCTTCTAAGGTTCCTTGCTTGATATCAAAACTGGTTTCATCACCGGATTCATAGGTCACCCTCAAGCGCAGAATCGGCGTTCCCGGGCGGACACTTGCAATTGGGGTGATCACGGTGGCTAAACTGATAAATGCGCTGGATTCAAGTACTTGGACTGATAGCGTTGGATTGACTGGCGCGGCTGCACCAAGCGAGGCGGCAAGATTACTTTGGTCCAAAACCATCGTGGTAATGCTTGACGGTTGGACCGCATCCAATAGAGTCAGCAAGCCGCTTCCAGATGAAGGTGCTTTCGTTAATACGCTACCCGTCGCAACAATCGGCTCAAACCAGGGCAGCATTCCTGGGCCTGAACGGCGGATCCCATTTGGAAAACCAGATTGTGCAGCAGAAATTGCCTTCCGGATCGCCTGGCGGGCTAAAGCTTGTTCGATAGCCAGGTCTTCTTTAGAAACTGGTAAACTGGAGGGATAAATCTGCTTATTGAAAATGTAATCACGAATGTAATCCTCCCCTACTTCCATTGGTATCCAGCGGAGAAAGTCATCGATCGAAGCATCTGCAAGCAAACCCGCGACTCCTTGCCCCAAGCCATACTCAGGATAAACTCCCAGGCTGACTTCACCGTCATATGCTGCAGCAATTGTCGTCGCGGAGGCGCCAACATCAATTCCTAATACGCCTTTTGTCGGATCATAGACTTTACTCAAAAACTGGATGATCCTGCTGAATGCAGATGCAGTTGGAGTCAATTGCATTCCAGACCACTCATTCAAATCACTGACACCGGGAATTCGTGAGGAACGGATTGAACGGTAGATTTCCGCTATTTTGGCCTGAGCCGGTGCTATCTGCTCGATCTCAAGTCCTGGACGTACATTTGGGGCAAAATAATTCTTGGTCAAGGCACCCAATCTGTCTTCAACTTCTGAATTCAACATCTGGTTGCCGGTATATAGAATCGCCGGTCGCTGTTCCGCAGGCATCAGTGAACAGGCCAAACCAACTGACTCAACCAATCTGATTACTGAATTCGTCGCTCCATTCTCAGTTCCCCCTGCAATGACGATCAAATCTGGTCGCAGAGTCAATATTGTATCCAGACGTTCCTCAGGTTTCTTGCGGTCATTTAATCCCAATGTTTCTACTACCTGTGCATACGTGGTTGAGGCCAATCGTTTTGCACTCGCCAGCGAGATGTCATCCAGCAGCCCAACTGCAATCACCCGCAGCGGTGGACCAGCAGAAATTGATCCCACAAACATGTCAATCCCAGATCCATCGAGGTTACTTGGTAAGATCAAACGATCATCCCCGCCAATCAATTCTCGACCGGTAATTTCTTCTAAGCGGATAATCGCCCGGTTTATCCCTTCCCCGATATGATTATATGGAGCCTGAACAGTCGTTTTTGCAGTTCCGATGGCAAGGAACCGGTACCGTCCTTCGACCACATCAAATAACACGGCGCGGGTGTTTACTTCGCCTACATCAACTGCTAATAATGAATTCCCGGCTTGACTAGAAGCTTCCATTTGATGTTTCGACTATTGGATGAATAATCCCACTATATCTTGAAAAAAGTCAAGGGAGGAAATGACTCGTCCAATGAGGGCTGTCAGGGCAGCGTTGAAAATTCCCGCGAAAAGGAATCCAAACATAATGGCAATGAATATTTGCCCCACCTGGCCAATCCCCTCGATCCAAGTTTGGAATTGTGTCCTTTGAGGAGATGTAGATAATTTCCCGAACTGAAAATATGCCAAAGATGTCAGCGTTCCAATCAGGATGATCACACCATTCAACAGGCGTAATCCCACATTAGCGTCGAAGGCCTGGTTGGCTTGTACGTCGAGCAGGTTCATCGAGGCGAGCACCTGGGGGATTAAAGTACCGGTTACTGCCCCACCAATTGCTACAGCCGCACTTACTCCTACCAGGTAAGACATGGGGAGATTGCCAATGAATGCGAAGCGTGGAGATATCTTCGCGATCAGCAATCCTGCCAGAATAAGGGGGAATAATGCCAACAATTGCTCACTTCTGTTGCTCATGAAAATTGGCTCGATCATTCGGGGAAGGATCACATTGTAGATAGCGACGACCGCAGCGAATCCTGCAGAAACACCTATGAAAATGTGTAATGTAATCCTGAACAGGGAGTTGTCACCGATCAGGTAGCTGAATACCAGGAGGGTCAGGACGAACCCGAGGAAAGCTCCAATCCAATCTGCGAAGCTCATGACTTCACTTTATCCTGACCTTTGGCGGTGCGCGATATTTCTGGAATCACGTAATAACCTAATCCACCGACCAATATCAACATCGCGGCAATAAAAGTTCCCCATCCAAATGCATCCCAATACTGGCTGAGCTGATCCCAACCGCCAACCAAACGCGCGTAAGCAGTTCCACCGCGCAAACCAATCACCAACCCATTAACCGATTGTGGAATTGCATCGAAATATGGCCGGACAACAGGTTCCAATTGAGCGCTGGTTACCATGACGAGACTCGTCAATTCCAGTGGATCGTTTAATTTTGGTGCTAATTGTTCGATCCAAGCCCGAGCGGTGTCTGGATCATCAACAAGCACCACTACCATCTCGTAATCGGTAATCTGGTTAATCTCACCCAAGACTGGTAAAGAGCTGCCCCCTTCAGACTCCCATAACTGTATTCCATCAATCGAGAAGGGTATTGTTCCCTGGGGATTATCGACAAAACTCACCAATCCGGCTGCTCCACCCGGAAGATAGCCAAGATTTATGTAATCTAAGCCGCTGATATACTCCTGATCCGATTCGATGGACTGCATAAAACGTTCAGCCAGCATCGGTCCATTTGGTGAAGTAGATAACAATGTCAAAAGAGCGCCTTGATCCATCATGTGATCAATCACGGGGAGCGCGGCCACATCCAATTCCGCAGTCACTCCTGGTTCGAAATCAAATCCAACCAAGACACGGGCATTTTCCGGAAGTTGGTTGACCAGTCGATTGACCTCCGAGCTGCCTTCATCATAGATTGGGAAAGGCATCTCTTGATTGGATATTACAAGCGGCCACAAGACAGCAATCAACAACACCAATGCAATCACCCAGCGCATGACGTTCTGTTGGGAGATGGCCTTGCGCCCTGGGAGCGGCTGTGGTTGACCTTCTTCCGCTAACAGGCCTGTCAGCAATTCAATATGCGCCTGTTGACTCGCGGATATTTTTAGATTTGATGAATACGCTTTTGGTTTTCTGGCCCTTGCAGCGCCAGCTTCAGGTGATAGTATTCCTTTTAAACCAGCCAGCGGTCCGGCACTTTCCAGATCACCGAGGGTTTCTTCGCTGAAAGGAATGACCGGTAAATCTTCCTGGAGCCCTTCTGACTCATCACCAGGAACAAAATCACTTAGAACACTATCATCTTCCAAAGCCTCCGGTGATTCCTGTTCAATCAAGGCTTCATTTAACCAGTGAGGGATTTCCTGTGATTCATTTATCTCTTGATCCGGTAAAAACGGTGAAATAGAATCTTCTTCCTCAGGTGTACCATGCATGTCCCCCGAAACTTCGCTCATCCAGTCAGATACTGCCTCTTCCTGCCCCCCCTCAACAACCTCGTCCTCAACTGGTTCTTCGCTCCCGGTCTGAGAAGATTCCTGCAGTTCGCTCAACCAATCAGGGACCGTTGCATCAGATTCATGACCCCCAAGCCCTTCACGATTTTCCTGCCCTCCAGTCTCCTCCTCTCCATGCCCGGCTGGATAAAGGTCAGAGAGACAGAAATCACAAAATTTATTATTTGAGGGATTCGATTTCCCACATGAGGGGCAGGAGATTTGTTCCACTAGGATCCCCCGTAAGGTCGATCAGCACCCATTAATATCC
Organism: Anaerolineales bacterium; assembly: GCA_041558875.1. GTDB lineage: Bacteria > Chloroflexota > Anaerolineae > Anaerolineales > UBA4823 > PFL25. The sequence continues at coordinate 63,036 of JBFFEL010000002.1, read as the reverse complement.
GCAACCCCGCCGCGACAATACCCAACGAAACCCCAAGCAAAATACCCCGAGCGCCTGCCACTGCGGGGACTTTCCCAATCCAGATTCTCAATTCGGACAGCCCTGGGATGTCTATGCCAAATAATGGACCGCTCATCAGAAGAATGAGGACCGCAGTTGCAATAAACACAATTGTGAGCAAGTTTGGCTTCAGGCGTAGCAGTCTTACACCCGCATAGATCAACACCACTGTCAGGATGGCCATCAAACTTGCCTCTATTGGTATCTGGATATAGTTGAAAATCCATAGCGAGTAAGGATGGGTAGGACCAAACCAACCCGCCACAAGGAGGGTAATTGTCATTGAGACCAATAAAACAATACTGTTCAGGCGATTTTGCTGATCGGCGGAAGACTTTCTAAAATGGACGATGAAGAGATTAATAATACCAACCAATAATGCCACCGCGACCAAAATGGTAGCCCACTCAAGAAGCACAACTCGCAGATTAACCAGGAGGTCAATCTGCAAGAAATAACCCAGGAGGACAACAATCCCAACACCAATGGCGATAGCAGCAAAGACAGGATTTCTCACAGAACACCAAGAAGTTTCAAGATAGCTCCGATCAGGATAAGTCCAATGATGATCCAGCGGAGGATGTCTTGTGCATACAGGCTGGCAACGTGCATTGGACCAGCATCCAGGTAAGCTCCACCGGCATAGGTCTCTTCTCCAATCAGCGGTTCCTGAGCGGTGGCGAACATGACTGCTTGACCAGTCAAGTTATCTGTTCCACCCAGAGTCATGCCATCCGTACGTTCGGCAGCATCTGTAATTAATGCAACTTCATTGCCAAAACTGCCAATAAGCAAGTTCGCCCCAATGTCTTCCTCTTGAATGAAGGAGAGTGTACCTGCGGCATAAGAATACGGGGTCAATCCGGTGATCCTTCCCCGTGTGGGATCAGACTCAACTCCCAGGTATTTTGCCGCATCCCTTTGAGTATCCTGTGAAAGTATGCCCAAAGAACCTTCACCCGAGGTGGATACCGGAGGGCGATCACTGATTGAGGTTGAACGAGCGATGCGACCTAAAATACTCAATCCAACGAAACCAACCGCACTTTGGGTGGACAGCATGTGACCTCGACCTAACGAGATATGCAACCGGCTGCCTGCTTCAACTGCCAATCCTATTGCCCTCCCCAACCGGTCAAAGGCAGGAATATCTCTTAATCTGCGATCCTCCCTCGTGCGCAGGAAGATGGAAGTTCCCAAGATCAACCCAAAAAATATAAGGACATAAATTAAACCCAAGATATTGAGACCATTCATAATTAAGTCTCCTCTTGCAGATACATAACAAACTCTTCCCGTTGGCTGTCATCCTCAAGCATACCAGTCAGGGCGCTCAAGTGTCCCTCAGGCAGAATACCTCTTAAGATTGGTTGACCTACATAAACCGCCTGGGCACCAATCAGTGTCAAAGGGCCAGCTGCTTCGAGGAATGAAGCCACCAGGTTCTGTAACCCCCACCGGTGCAGGGCATTTGCCCATACCCGCCAGATATGGTGGTTAGAATCCATTTTCGCTAGTATAGCATAAATCCCAATTCGACATTAATCGATAAAATCTTGATTAAATTCTAAATCTGCTGAGGAAAGTGGTCAAGTACGTTTGCAGAATTGTATAGGTATTGAAATTTGACACAAACATTCCATAAATTGTCTAAAATATGACAGGTCACAGGTCTTTTTGATGTCATATATTACTATTTGGTTAGCTGTGATAAGGCTAAACTAGTAGTTTAGAGAGTCTTTAAGCTGTCCTTTTTTTGCCTGAAAAAACGTGTCACTTTTGAGTGGCATTTAACTTTGAGGTTTGGAGAATTAACGATGAAAAGACCGACTATCACTGTAGATGGAACCGAAGCTGTTGCGATGGTTGCCCATAAAATCAATGAAGTGATCGCCATATATCCAATAACCCCCTCTTCAGGGATGGGTGAATTTGCTGATGCCTGGTCCGCAGTTGGCCGGACCAACATCTGGGGAACGGTACCCCTGGTTGTTGAAATGCAATCGGAAGGCGGTGCGGCAGGAGCCGTTCATGGTGCCTTGCAAACTGGCGCTTTGACCACCACTTTCACCGCTTCTCAGGGATTATTGCTGATGATCCCCAATATGTACAAGATTGCCGGGGAGTTGACCTCCACCGTTTTCCATGTCTCTGCTCGATCGTTGGCAGCCCAGGCACTCTCCATCTTTGGAGATCATTCAGATGTCACAGCCACAAGGTCAACCGGCTTTGCAATGTTATCTTCTGGTTCAGTCCAGGAAGCACATGATTTCGCGCTGATCGCCCAGGCAGCAACGCTTGAATCCCGGGTTCCGTTTTTGCATTTTTTCGAAGGATTTCGCGTTTCGCACGAGGTGAACAAAATCGAGCAGCTGCTGGATGATGATATGCGGGCGATGATCGATGATGATCTGGTTCAAGCCCATCGTGCCCGAGGGATGTCACCGGACAATCCCGTATTGCGGGGAACAGCCCAAAATCCGGATGTTTATTTCCAGGCCCGGGAAACAGTCAATCCTTATTATGCCGTCTGCCCGGAAATCGTCCAGCGTAATATGGATAAATTCGCCAAGCTGACCGGTCGCCAATATCACAATATCGATTACTACGGCGCCCCTGATGCAGAGCGTGTCATCGCCATGATGGGCTGCGGAGCGGTAACAGCCGCGGAAACAGCTAAATATCTCAACCAGGAAGGCGAGAAGTTGGGCATCATTGCAGTCCGCTTATATCGACCATTCCCCGTGGCAGATTTTCTGAAATCCCTTCCACCCTCCGTCGAGACGATCGCCGTCCTCGACCGCACCAAGGAGCCGGGATCGACTGGGGAGCCACTTTTCCTGGATGTGAGTGCTGCCGTTCAAGAAGGCATGGAGAAAGGGACGGCACCATTTACAAAGAAACCGCGCATCATTGGGGGGAGATATGGGCTCTCTTCTAAGGAGTTTACCCCCGCTATGGTGAAGGGCGTCTTTGAAGAGATGCAGGAAGGTAGCCCAAAAAACAGCTTCGTGGTCGGGATCCGTGATGATGTCACTAATAACAGTATTGACTATGATCCTGGCTTCTCAATCGAAGATCCAGATACGGTACGGGCAGTATTTTTCGGCCTTGGGGCGGACGGAACGGTAGGCGCCAATAAGAATTCGATCAAAATCATCGGCGAAGAGACCGATAATCACGCACAAGGATTTTTTGTCTACGATTCAAAGAAATCCGGTGCGATCACCATCTCACATTTGCGTTTTGGCCCCCAGCCAATCCAGGCGCCTTATCTGATAGATAATGCGAATTTTGTCGCCTGCCACCAGTTCACCTTCTTGGAGCGATACGATGTGCTTAAATACGCCGCTCCAGGAGCTGTATTCTTGTTAAACAGCTTCGTCGGTCCGGATGAAGTTTGGGATAAGCTGCCTAGACAGGTACAAGAAGCGATCCTTGAGAAGAAATTGCGCTTTTACGTTATCGATGGTTATCAAGTTGCTGAAGAAGCCGGTATGGGTCGTCGGATCAACACCATCATGCAGACCTGTTTCTTCGCCATCAGCGGCGTCCTGCCTCGTGACCAAGCCATCACAGCGATCAAAGATGCTATTCGCAAGACATATGGTAAACGTGGCGAAGCGGTCGTCAAGCGCAATTTCGACGCGGTCGATAAAACCCTGGCGAACTTGTTCGAGGTCGAAGTTCCCCAGGCTGCGACCAGTGAATTGACCATGCGAGCGCCAGTATCTATCGCAGCACCCGAATTCGTCCAGGAGGTACTCGGCGAGATCATCGCTGGGAGAGGGGATGATCTGCCCGTTAGCGCTTTCCCTGTAGATGGAACCTATCCCACTGGCACATCCCAATGGGAGAAGCGCAATATCGCCCTGGAGATTCCCCAGTGGGAAGAAGATATCTGCATCCAATGCGGGAAATGTGTGTTTGTTTGCCCCCATGCGGTAATACGGGAAAAGGTCTACGATCCTGCGCTCCTTGCTGATGCGCCGCCAAGTTTCCAATCAGCCGACGCCAGGTGGAAAGAATTCCCCAATATGAAATACACACTGTCTGTCGCACCTGAGGACTGCACCGGTTGTGCGCTTTGTGTGGAGGCCTGTCCTGCAAAGGATAAGTCCCAGGTGGGGCGTAAAGCGATCAACATGGTTGATCAACCTCCTATTCGAGAGCGAGAAGCTGCCAATTGGGATTTCTTCTTATCCCTTCCAGAAGTAGATCGCACGGCGATAAACATTGGTAATGTCAAAAATTCCCAGTTGCTGCAGCCGCTATTCGAGTTTTCCGGCGCGTGTGCTGGTTGTGGAGAAACTCCATACCTCAAGCTGCTCACCCAATTATTTGGAGACCGGACGATTGTAGCCAATGCAACCGGCTGCTCATCAATTTACGGCGGCAATCTACCGACAACACCCTGGGCTGCAAACCAGGAAGGTCGCGGACCTGCCTGGTCAAATTCCCTATTTGAAGATAATGCTGAATTTGGCTTGGGAATGCGCCTCACACTGGATAAGCACCAGGAATATGCCCGTGAACTGCTGCCCAAATTTGCTGACCATCTTGGGGGTGATTTGGTCTCAGAAATCCTCAATGATGATCAAACCAGCGAAGCAGGAATTGCCGCTCAACGCAGTCGAGTCGAAGAGGTCAAAGAACGCCTTTCATCTCTGGATGATCCTCAAGCCAAGGACCTGCTCAGTGTGGCAGACGATCTGGTCAATAAAAGCGTTTGGATCGTGGGCGGGGATGGCTGGGCATATGACATCGGGTATGGAGGCCTGGACCACGTTCTGGCGATGGGCCGCAATGTAAATATCCTGGTACTCGACACCGAGGTTTATTCTAATACCGGTGGACAGGCCTCAAAAGCCACTCCAAGAGCAGCAGTAGCCAAATTCGCCGCTAAAGGCAAGGGTCTTCCGAAGAAAGATTTGGGGATGATCGCCATGTCGTATGGTTATGTCTACGTGGCAAAGATCGCCATGGGAGCCAGCGACCAGCAGACCCTGCGCGCTTTTCTGGAGGCCGATGCTTATGATGGACCGTCTCTGATCATCGCATACAGCCATTGTATTGCCCATGGATATGATCTGATCAAAGGACTTGAACAGCAGAAGATGGCCGTCCAGTCTGGGTTTTGGCCCCTGTTCCGCTATAATCCGCAATTAGCAGAAGAAGGTAAGAATCCACTGATCATTGATTCGAAGAAACCGACGATATCCTTCTCTGATTACGCATACAACGAGACTCGTTATCGCATGCTCCTGCAAAGCGATGAGCAACGAGCTGAAGCGCTGATGAATCAGGCTGAGAACGATGTCACCTCCCGCTGGGAGCTTTACCAACAAATGGCCAAGATGGATTATGATGGCAAAAATGGTAAAGAAGAATAATTTCTGAGTGTACAATCTTGGAAATCTGATAAGGAGTACTGCATGGTAGACCTTTCCACAAGCTACTTAGGATTAGATCTAAAAAATCCCCTCGTTGCTTCCGCCTCACCTTTATCCCAGAAAGTTGAAACGGTTCGCAAGCTGGAAGAGGCAGGCATCTCAGCCGTGGTGATGTATTCACTCTTTGAAGAACAAATCATCTACGATAGTTTGCGGCTCGATCGAGATTTAAGTCAGGGCACAGAATCATTCGCCGAAGCGCTTACATTTTTCCCTGATCTTGCTGCTCAAGGAGATCTCAACCAGTACAGCATTGGTCCGGATGATTATGTTGAAAACCTGCACAATCTTAAGCAGGCCGTGGATATCCCGATCATTGGTAGTCTGAATGGGGTGACCAATGGTGGTTGGATTGAGTATGCCCAGAAGATCGAAACCGCCGGCGCAGATGCCTTGGAGCTCAATATTTATAATCTCTCCACTGACCCAGAGATATCCTGCCTGGAGATTGAAAATGAATATCTCGATCTGGTCCGTGCCATCCGAGATTCGATCGATATTCCAATCGCGGTTAAATTAAGTCCCTTCTTCACTAACTTAACTAACTTCGCCAGGAACCTGGTAGAAGCTGGGGCAAATGGACTGGTACTCTTCAACCGCTTCTACCAGCCTGACCTGGATCTCGAAGAGCTGGAAGTTGTACCGAGGCTGGTGCTGAGCAGCTCTCAAGAACTGCGACTGCCGTTACGCTGGATCGCTATTTTATACGGCCGCATCGCGGCTGACCTCGCCTTGACGACCGGCATCCATACTACAGAGGATGTGCTTAAAGCCACAATGGCCGGTGCCAGTGCCAGCATGACTACTTCATCCATCCTCAAATACGGTATCGAACATGTCCTCGAAATCCTCGAAGGCCTTGAATTCTGGATGGAAGAACATGAGTACGAATCTATCAACCAGATGAAAGGCAGTATGAGCCAGCAGGCTGTTGCCGAACCAGCTGCTTTTGAACGGGCAAACTACATAAAAGTGTTGAGTTCGTTCGACCTTCGATTTGCGCCCTAAGTGGGCAAATTCCCCCAAAAAAAGACGTGGGGAGGCATATCCGCCTCCCCACGAATTAATTAATCAAAATAATTCCGGAGTATTTATATAAGAGAATTATTCTCTTGGTTCTGGCATTGGAGTGTGTTTCTTCTGGCGGTAAACAATCCGCCCTCGCGATAAATCATAAGGAGACATCTCAAGACGGACGCGGTCCCCGAGCAATATGCGAATGTAATGCTTGCGCATTTTTCCTGACAGATATGCCAGAACTTCGTGATCATTGTCCAGACGAACTTTAAACTGAGTCGCTGGTAAGGCTTCGATCACCGTGCCTTCAACTGTAATCTTTCCTTCTTCCTTAGCCATTTTAACCTCCGGAATTCATAGCTATCAATAACGATCAGAAGAGTATCCTGGGTGTCTGCGCCTCATCCGGCGAACTGCTTTTTTCTTCTGGATGCGGCGAAGCTCACTCTTAGAAACAAACCATCTCTTGCGTCGGACGGTGCTCATGACACCGCTTTTCGCAACCTTCTTGCGGAACCGCCTTAGCAGTTGATCCTGACTTTCATTAGGTCTTAGTTCAACTGAAACCAATTATCTCACCTCCTTCACTTAGGCAACAAAATAGCCCGGCTGACGTTCAATCTCTCAGCCGAGCTTGGCTAGGCTTTCTTTTTACATTATTTCCGAAATGTTAACCGTCTTCTACGCGTTGTCCTCCGGTAAAAATGTATTATCTGGTACTTGAACGTCTTTCAAATTATAATGCAATAAAAAATATCTGTCAATTAATGTGAACGAACTTAATGACATTTTGCTCAGAATTCCTGTAAAATATCATATGATCGATCAAAAAATCTTGATTAAAAACACGAATAATAAGCAACTAATGCTAGAAAATTTGAAGATCATCGCCAATTTTCTTGAATTGTCAAACAAACTAACAAAATAGCAAACAATGCCAAGAAAAAATAACCGAAAAATAACCGAGCCTAAACTCGAGCCTTGCGTTGGCTGTGGAGCGCAGGTCCCCAAGAAGCAAGGTCCAACTCACGAGTATATTGGGGCTTCGCCGGGATGCTGGGAATTATTTGGTCAACTGCTTGCCAAGGAATATGAAGAATACAATTACCCACCAGTCCACCGCTTAACCGTGGACACATATGCTGTCCAACACCCAGGATCTCCATCAAATAAATCAATTCAATCCTTAGCAATTCATTTGATCGGCCTGCACCTTACACTCGATTTGAATTACGAAGCCCACCATGCGACACAACTACTCGGCCAAGCCGCGGAGACATTTACGGAATATCACTGGCTCGAACCGCCTCCATCCTTGGGCAGCTTGACGATCCTGGATGTCCAGGGTGCTGCGAATATTAAAGAACACACCGACCGGGTGCATATTTGGGCCCATACTGTATGGCAGGCATGGCAGCCTCATCATGAGCAAATTCGCGCCTGGACAGAATTGGTTCGGTGAGTTTTCTAAATTATTCTTGCTAAGTGAAACCTAATTATCGGTTCAGAAACCATTCTTAACAGCTGTGTGACGAGAGGAGAGCGACAATGAACCGGAAAGATCCCCAATTACCAGGTTATCTTCTTGCGGCAGGATTGGGAGCCCTTGGCGGGGGGATATTGATAGCACTGGTAACGAAAGCCATCCCGAGGATGATGAACAAGATGATGTCCGGCATGATGGAGAACATGATGTCGCAGATGGGGGAAGGCAATTGTGATCCTGCAGAGATATGACAGAGGATGATGACCGCTTCGGTGAAGCAAGATTAAACATACCAAAGACAACCAGTTCGTGTGATTTCAATTCGGGGTACTGTAATTAATTGCTGCCCTGAAACGCGTTTTCGAGATCCTCGAGCAAATCATCTACATGTTCCAGACCCACCGATAGGCGTACCAGTCCAGGATCGACTTCCAGGGGCGATCCTAAAACAGAGGCATGGGTCATCACCGCTGGGATTTCAATCAAAGACTCAACTCCCCCGAGAGATTCTGCCAGGGTGAACAATACTGTGCCTTCAACGACCCTTCGTGCGGCCTTGGCTCCATCTTTCATTACGAAAGAAACCATGCCCCCGCCATTCAACATTTGAGTCATCGCAATCTCCCGATGCGGATGGGAGGTGTGGAATGGGTAATAAACCTTGTCGACGAGAGGATGAGCAGCTAAGTAATTTGCGATCGCCTCAGCATTGCTCGCATGCCGGTCCATGCGCACAGGCAACGTCTTGAGTCCGCGCAGTACCAGGAAACAATCGAGAGGGCCTGGCACCGCACCCACAGCATTCTGCAAAAATGCCAGCCGAGTGTAAATCTCTTCAGACTGAGTTACCACCGCCCCACCAATCACGTCTGAGTGTCCACCCAGGTATTTCGTCGTCGAATGAACCACAACATCCGCACCCAATTCAATTGGGCGCTGCAAGTATGGCGTGGCAAAGGTGTTGTCGACTACCAATAGAGGCGGATTCGAGGCCGACTGGAGAATTTCAACCACCTTTTCCAGATCGGTGATATTCAACAGGGGATTGGTGGGGGTTTCCAACCAGACAATCCTTGTAGTCTCTCGCAAACCCGACTCTACCTGGTCAGGGTTGCTGGTATTGACATAAGAAAAAACTAACCCGTAACGCTTAAACTCTTTATCGAATAAACGAAAAGTGCCTCCGTATACATCGTTGCCTGCCAGTACATGATCCCCAGGTGAAAGCATGCGCAAAACCGCATCCGTCGCAGCCATACCAGAAGCGAAGGCCAGACCGTATTCTGCTCCTTCGAGCGCGGCGAGGTTGGCCTCCAGGGCAGTTCGCGTTGGGTTACCGGTCCGGGAATACTCGTATCCTTTAGGTTTACCAACACCCTCTTGAGCATACGTGGAGGATTGGAAGATGGGCGTCATCACCGCCCCAGTCATCGCCTCCGGTTCTTGTCCCGCGTGAATTGCTAAGGTTTCGATATGTTTGGACATAGATATCTCCTTCAATTGAGAGGACTATTATATCCAGGACTAGAATAGAAACCAGGAGCCCTATCAGTCCAACGAGGTGTATTTTCCCTTAGGTTATAATCTACTTTGTCGATCTCGCCCTTCTTGCCTTTAATTCCCATGGATATATTCTTCCAAGATCCAAGCGATATCCCCCTACCCCCAGACGAAGTCCAGATCAGGGAACTGCGGGCTGAACCTTATCCAGATGGACGGCGGGTGCGCATCCTTCTGGAGATCACTCCTTTCCAACAACGACCAAATTGTGAAATCAGCGTCGTGGACGATAAGGACAATGTAGTAGCGTCTCTATCCATTATCGAATCGATCGATGCAAAGATGGATTTCACCGTTCATCTCAAAGGAGCAGATCCATCGGGAGTATTTACTGTTTCTGTGGATATTTATTATTACGAAGAAGACCAAGGAACAAATATTGATGCTTCAAAAGAGGAGGGCGAGACGCATCAACTTCCCAGCAAGATAAAACTCGTCGACCAGCGCCAAGCATCCTTCGAGATCGCCGATCAACCAAGCTCAGGATAGCATCATTCCTCCCTTTTCCCGATTGGTATCTCACCATGCGATCCCTTTTACGTATGCGCCCCCTATTAAGTCCTTAGTGGAAACAGGTGGCCCTGGCGCGTTTATTGCACGGTAGAACTTCGTTCGTCATTGCTTATCGCCTGTCAACGGTAGTGAATGCAGATATAATATTGGTAGTTCATGACGGGCGAATAATTGAAAAGGGCAACCATTCCGAATTACTGGCATTAGGTGAACCATTTTTCCGTTTGTACAGCTCTGGATTCGAAGAATAACCATTGATTGCAGAAATGTTAGGAAAATCCTGACATTAGGGTGCTAAACTTCAGATATTGGCCGGTTTGACCGGGTTTTCCGGTCGTTAAACTCCCACCATTGAGGATCAACAAATTATGCCAACGGGTCACGAATGGAGATCGCTGGTTGAGGATGGAGAGTATCTACCCTCGCGAACCCGGATTTCCCGGGGGGTTGTACTGACAACTTCCTCAATTTTGCTGCTGATCGCAACATTGATCTTATGGCCAGTATTACAGTTTACCGTCAGCTCGGTCAACGCTGGAGATGCGACTCCAACCGCCACCAAAACTCTCAGACCCCCAAGCAATACCCCCTCTCCAACTGCCAGTATAACCCCAACGATTATTCCAACCGCAACGAACTCCCCGCTGCCTCCCTCCCCAACATTTTCACCTGTACTCCCCGCAAAAGAGAACATCTCGCCCCTCCAGGATGGTGTAGTGATCCTGGCGCTTTATGAAGCGGGTCACAGTCACCTGTTCGCGTACCAGGCGCAGGATTCCCCGTATCTGCGTTTAACTTCAGGACCGTGGGACGATATCACCCCCGCGCTCAGTCCAGATGGGAGGTGGCTGGCTTTCGCCTCCAACCGATCTGGACCATGGGACATTTATCTGCTCGATCTACAAAGCGGGGATCTCATTCCGATAACCGAAACAGATCATTTTGAGGCTGCACCTACCTGGTCCCCCGATGGAAGGCTGCTGGCTTATGAAAGCTACGATCAAAATTTTGAGATCATTATCCAATCCGCCTTCGACGAGCAAACTATGATCAATCTCAGCCAGCATCCAGCCGCAGATTATCATCCCAGCTGGTCACCGCATGGCAGGCAGTTAGCATTCATCTCCGACCGGACAGGAGAACCGGAGGTCTGGCTGGCCGATTTTGATAAATTTGACGACAACCGGTATTCCAATCTCAGCTCGACACCAGATATGGCCGAATCACACCCCATTTGGTCGCCCGATGGTTCATCTCTGGCCTGGGCAGGACAACAAGAGCGGAACCGCAGCTTATTCACCTGGAAGCCCGATCAGGGTTCGCGCTATATCGGAAGCGGGGATTGGCCAGTTTGGAGCCCTGATGGCAGCCTCCTTCTATCGACCCTCAGCGATGCCAACCAGTCGATGTTGACGGCTTACCAGGCTGAGGATTCAATGCTTGTCTTGCCGCCGGTGATACTCCCGGGAGGATTTACAGGGCTGACCTGGGGCAGACAACCCCTGCCATCCCCATTACCCCTGGGACTGCTGCAGATCAGCTTAGAGCAACCGCAGCCACTGTGGACTTCTGGTTCAGCGGACAACAATAACTCAGGTGAGGGATTGAACAACCTAGCCTACTTGAATGGAATCCAGGCGCCACACCCGCAGCTGCATGATTCCGTTGATGAAGCCTTCCATGCTTTAAGGGAAAAAGTGTCACAAGAAGCCGGCTGGGATTTTCTGGCCACATTAGAAAATGCCTTTGTCCCGCTCTCCGTGCCGCTCGGTCCTGGCATGGGTGAAGATTGGCTCTATACAGGCCGGGCTTTTGCCTTCGATACTTTGCCCATGAATGCAGGTTGGCTGGCAGTTGTACCAGAAGTCTATGGCCATGAGACTTATTGGCGGGTTTATGTTAAGGCACGCTTCCAAAACGGCTCACAAGGGAAACCAATGCGGGCTGTACCCTGGGTTTTTAATGCGCGCTATGCAGGTGATCCCTTGCTTTACGAGCAAGGGGGTGAAATGGGATCAGGAATCCCAGCCGGCTACTGGGTAGATTTCACCGAGATCGCCCAGGCACTTGGCTGGCAGCGCTTACCTGCCCTGCCCACCTGGCAGTCTGCATACTTTGCCGCCCGTTTCAACGAATTTGTCATCCGGGGTGATAGAACCTGGCAGCAAGCCATGCACGAACTCTACCCGGCTGAATACCTGATCACTCCCACCCCAATACCTCTACCAACCTTAACCCCAACCCGGACCCCCAGCTGGCCAATAATTTCCAACCCCGCACCATGATCTCCTGGAAGAACCTTCCCAGAATCGCTTGGTTTATCGCTACCATCCTGCTGGTTTGTGCAGCATGCCAGGCACCTGATGTTCCCGCAACCCAGGTTCCAACGGCAACTGCCCCGTTACCAACCGCCACCCAACCTCCACCGACATCGACTCCCATTGTAAGCAATCCAATTCCAGCACCCAAGGTTCAGGAAAGCATCAAAATAAAAAATCCGAACCAAGAAGTTGCGGTCAAATCAGATAAACCCACACCTGAACCAACGCTTGAACCTTTGCAGCTTGACTTTTCTCCACCCAGCCAGGAATTGGTAACAGGCTGGCGACCTCCCCTTTATCAAGCACCGTTGGCGCTGACCCGATTCGACCATTTCTATTTCACCCGTCCTTTCGCGGTAAACCAGGCAGGGTGGCCGGTAGAGGATTACCGCTACGGCGGCTCCTTCTACGAGGATGTGGTCCACAGCGGCATGGATATAAAAATTCCAGTCGGGACTCCCATAATCGCAGCTGGACCAGGCATAGTCACCTGGGCGGGTTATGGATTGTTCGCTGGGAGATATGATCCTGACGATCCTTACGGCAAGGCGGTGATGATCCGGCACAGTTTTGGTTATCAGGGAGCTTTGCTCTATACCGTCTACGCCCACCTCGATCAGGTATTTGTGGAGCAGGATCAGCAAGTCGAGGCAGGCGATCTACTCGGTCTCAGCGGCCAAACCGGTATTACTTCCGGCCCTCACCTGCATTTCGAAGTCCGCCTGGACGATTCGGGTCAGGGGTTTTTCTCCACCCGAAACCCTGAATTATGGTTGGTTCCCCCGCAAGGATGGGGGGTGTTAGCCGGGCGGGTGATGAATACTGGAGGGAGAAAAGTTAAGGGTCAATTGGTCATCGTGCGCCCTCCAGAAGGTGAGCAGTTCTGGCGAGCAAATTCTTACTATGGCGGCACTGTCAATCCTGATCCTTACTACCAGGAGAATCTAGTGATCAGCGATTTGCCCGCCGGACGATACGAGATTCAGATCAATTACCTTTCCAGAATATACACCAGGGAGATTGATATTTATCCTGGCCTGGTGACATACTTTACCTTCCGTGGGCGCAGTGGATTTACTTCAGAAGCTCCGCCACTTCCCGGGGCCGACTTTAACCCTCCGCAATCCCCTTGACAAACAGAACATCTGTGCTAAACTTAGGGGTGAGATCTAAGCAGATCGCTTCTACATAGTTTTCAATCAACTGGATTGCGATTTTCTCCACATCCAGATACAATCCCTAACAATAAACAATCCCCTTCAAGAGGAGAATTTATAAATGGCACGCAAGCAATCAACCACCCCCGAAGAAATTGATGAGTCCCGTCAGGTCGCCCTGGATAAAGCGATCGGTGATCTTACCAAACGCTATGGCGATGGCACGATCATGCGCCTGGGCGAATCCCATTTACTGGATGTTGACATCATTCCCACAGGTTCGTTATCTCTAGATATTGCCCTCGGGACTGGCGGTATCCCCCGCGGTCGGATAACCGAAATCTACGGCCCTGAGTCATCCGGAAAAACGACCATCTGCCAGCACATCGTCGCCGAAGCTCAAAACCTGGGAGGCACCTGCGCCTTCATCGACATGGAGCACGCGTTAGATCCTTCTTATGCCGCGCGCTGCGGGGTTGACGTGGATAGTCTATTAATCTCCCAACCCGACATGGGTGAACAAGCCCTCGAAATCACAGAAACGCTGGTTCGCTCAGGTGCAGTTGATATCGTCGTCATCGATTCAGTGGCTGCCCTGGTCCCGCGCGCCGAAATTGAAGGCGACATGGGCGATTCACCGATGGGAATGCAGGCACGCCTGATGTCGCAGGCATTGCGAAAACTATCAGGAGCGATCAAGCAAACCAATACTGCTGTAGTCTTCACCAACCAGCTGCGGCAGAAGATCGGCGTCATGTTTGGAAATCCCGAGACGACAACTGGTGGAATGGCGCTCAAATTCTACTCTTCCGTGCGGATGGATGTACGTCGGATCCAATCGATAAAACTCGGTTCTGAGATTATTGGCAACCGGACCCGGGTGCGAGTGGTAAAGAACAAAGTCGCGCCGCCATTCAGAACTGCGGAATTTGACATCATGTACAACGAAGGTATCTCCAAGTCTGGTGACATTCTCGATCTGGCCGTTGAATTATCATTGATCGATAAACGCGGTTCCTTTTATTCCTATGGTGACATTCGCCTTGGTCAGGGACGCGAAAATGCCAAGGGATTCTTGCGGGAAAATCCAGACATGATGGAAGAGATCGACTTGGCTATCCGTCAGCAAACGCTCAGCGGAATCCTGCCGATGGCGATCAGTGAGGACGAAGAGCTGGAACTTCCTGAAGAAGAGCTGGAAAATTAGAGTCGAAGCATATCTCACCAGCAGATTTTTTTTGCCCACGGATTTTTTCGGCAGTTTATAATTTATCGCGTGATCAAATACTTGATCACACTTTGATCCTCGCTTGTCTGCCTGCCAATCATGAATCTGTCGTATAGATAGATGAAAATTCAATGTGAAAGTAAACATCTTGCCGGGTTGTGCCTTGTCTTTCTTTTAGTCGCCTGCTCTGGTCAGGCGACGCCCACGCTTTACAGCCCTCCCACGAGAGAAAGCCTAATCAATGTCTCGACCCGGACGCCTCCATCCGAACTGGAAAGTGAGACTCCAATACCACAACCTTCTCCTTCCCCCGATTGTTCTGCTGGATTGATTTATCTGGAAGATATAACCATTCCAGATGGGACACTTGTTGAACCAGGTGAAATTCTTGACAAACGCTGGTTAGTCGAAAATAGCGGCTCATGCAATTGGGATGATCGTTTCAGCCTCAGGTTAATTGCTGGGCCCAGTATGACTGACCAGCTTGAGTATGCCCTATTTCCTGCTCGCAGCGGTACCCAGGCTGAAATCCGCATCCTCTTCACTGCTCCGCAAGAGCCGGGTGTTCACCGCAGCGCCTGGCAGGCTTATGACCCCGTAGGCGAAATTTTTGGCGACCCAATCTTCATCGAAGTAGTTGTACAGAACCCATAAAAGCAATGAACACGACCGCGGGTTTGCTCTCGTTCCCAGATTTGCTCACCCCAGATCCCATTTCCCCAGACTGAATTATTCAGTTCGAACCAACCAAAACATGAATTATCCCCTCGAATGATATAATGAGGGCGAGGAGGGCAAAATCCGCCTCATGCTATATTTGGTGGTGGACAATCCAAGTATTAAGGGCTATTAATTATTACAAAAGTCCGCATTATGTACCCTCACCAAAATTATCCTCGATTTTCAACCAGAGACTTTTCCAGGGCGAATAACTCAGGTATGATGTTCAATCTGGAGGCGCAAAGTTGAGCGAGGATTATTTATTTGGGGGCGATTTTATCTGGTGGCCAACCGCTGATTATATTAACCAAGCGCATCTGACTCGCTTCATGCTCCAAGAAGATATCGCTGATTTTGAAACATTAATGCAGCGCTCCACTGAGGATGTAGCCTGGTTCACCGAAGCAATCCTTCAATATCTCGATATTCAATTCCAGACTCCTTATCGAAATATACTCGACCTGTCGAAGGGCATTGCCTGGCCGCAGTGGGTTCGCGGGGGAAAGATGAACATCGTTCACAATCTTCTCGATAAGTACATGGGCAGTGATATTGAACACCGGACTGCACTGATCACTGAGGATGAGACAGGAGAGGTCAATACATTCACTTATGGAGAACTTTATCGGAGAGTAAATCAGGTGGCCAATGCGCTGCGCAGCCTGGGATTGGGTCCGGGGGACGCGATCGGCTTATATATGCCGATGACCTGTGAAATCGTAGTCGCCATGCTGGCAATCGTAAAAATCGGGGGGATCATCCTGCCCCTGTTCTCCGGATATGGCGCTGGAGCAGTTGCCACCCGGCTCGCTGATGCCAATGCCAAGGCACTTTTTACCGCAGATGGTGCCCAGCGAAGGGGACGACTGATCGGGATGAAATCGGTCGCCGATCAGGCTGCAGAAAGGGTGCCTTCTCTGCAGCATATGATCGTGACCAAACGGGTGGGAATTGAAACGGAAATGGTTCCTGGTCGTGACCATTGGTGGCATGAACTGGTTGATGTGCAATCCACGCATGCTGTGACCGAGATCATCGATGCGGAATCTGTGCTGATGATCATCTATACCTCAGGAACGACCGGACGACCAAAAGGTGCGGTTCACACCCACGCAGGATTCCCTATCAAGGCATCCCAGGACATGGCTTTCGGCACTGACCTTCACCCTGGTCAGCGATTCTACTGGATGACAGACATGGGCTGGATGATGGGTCCATGGCTTGTTTTTGGGACAATGATCCTGGGCAGCACATTTATTTTGTATGATGGGGCACCGAACTATCCTGGCCCCGCAAAACTCTGGGAGCTGGTTGAAAAGCACCAGATTACCCAATTAGGGATATCCCCAACCCTGATCAGGACTTTAATGTCGGCCGGAGATCAGCATCTCAAAATGCACGATCTCTCATCGATTAAGCTGTTTGCTTCGACCGGTGAACCCTGGAATCCAGACCCGTGGATGTGGCTGTTTGAGAAAGTCGGGGGTGGCAGCAAACCGATCATCAATTATTCTGGCGGCACTGAGATCTCCGGGGGAATCGTGATGGGAAACCCGCTCCTACCGGTAAAACCAACTGCTTTTTCGGCTCCCTGTCCTGGAATTGCGGCAGATGTCTTCGATGAAGAGGGTAATTCGGTGCGCAACCAGGTTGGAGAGCTGGTCATCAAAGCTCCCTGGATAGGCATGACGCGTGGTTTTTGGGGTGATCCGGAACGCTATGAAGAGACCTTTTGGTCGCGTTGGCCTGGCGTGTGGGTGCAGGGAGATTTTGCGGCAATCGATTCAGATGGTCAATGGTACATATTAGGTCGCTCTGATGATACGATCAAAATCGCCGGCAAGCGTCTTGGACCTGCCGAAGTAGAATCATTACTTGTCGCGCACCCTGCAGTGGTTGAAGCAGCTGCTATTGGAATCCCACATGAGGTCAAAGGCAGTGCGCTGGTGGTTTACTGCGTATTAACGGCAGACCAACAACCAAGTGATGAGTTAAGGAGTGAGTTGAAGGGATCAATCGTATCTTCACTGGGAAAACCACTCACACCAGAGGAAATTCTATTTATCGACGATCTTCCAAAAACCCGAAATGCGAAAGTAATGCGCCGCATGGTCCGAGCTGCGCATTTGGGGATAGACCCGGGGGATACCTCTTCTCTGGTGAATCCTGAATCCATCACAGCAATCAAAAAAGCGACTTGACGAAGGAGGTTTAATGCCCGATTGGTGTCCTGAATGCAATGCAATGCTGGTGGAGGGAACAAAGGAATGCCCCCGCTGTGGTGCCAAGATAGCTGGTCCAGGAGGGGAAGATGATTTTAGCGGTTCAGATATCGCCTGGTTCAGCGCTTACACAATTGCTATATTGCTCATACCCATTATTATTGGCATTGGAGTTGCATTGCTGTGTTTGCTGGTATTTTTCGGCCGCAGTTAAGCCAATTTAAGACGGAGAAAACACATGGATTTCGACTTGACTGAAGAACAACGCAAATGGAAGGAAATTGTCCATGACTTCGTATCTCGGGAGGTCAAACCTCTAGCGCAGACGGTAGATGAAGAAGCGCAATTCAACTGGCAGGCGACGCACAAAATGGGTCCTGTTGGGCTGCTCGGTTTAAATGTGGAGGAAGAATTTGGTGGAGCTGGAGTAGACGCGATCAGTGCGGCGATCGCCATCGAAGAACTTGGCTGGGGATGCGGCAGCACAGCACTGTCGATTTCAGCCCATAATGGCCTGGGATGCGCCCCGTTAACTCTCTTTGGAGAAGCTGAGGTTAAAGAACAATTCTTACCGCCAGTAGCCACCGGAGAAGGGGAACTTGCTGCCCTGGCGCTCACTGAACCAGAGGCGGGATCGGACTTAAAAGGAGGAGTCCGCACTCGCGCGGAGCTGGTCGATGGTGAATGGGTGATCAACGGAACGAAAATGTGGATCACAAACGCCAGCATTGCTGATTTCATCGTCACGCTCGTGCGCACGGATCCCAATGGTGGCTCCCAATCTCTCAGCCTGATCGTGGTGCCGACGGATATCCCTGGTTTAACTGTTGGTCCACCGGAAAAGAAAATGGGATTGAAAGGCAGTCCAACTCATCCGGTGACCTATGAAAATGTTCGCGTACCGGAGAATTTCCTGCTGGGTGAGGTCGGCGAGGGTCTGCATCAAACCTTCACTGTGCTGGATTGGGGGCGGGTGGGGATCGGCGCGCTTTCGGTTGGCTTGGCTCAAGCGGCTTTTGAAGAGGCGATCCGCTATGCAAAAGAGCGGCACACCTTTGGTGTCCCCCTGGCATCCCATCAAGCCATCCAATGGATGCTGGCGGATGCAGCCACCCAGATCCAGACCGCCAGAATGATGATTTATTATGCTGCCTGGTTGAAAGAACAGGGGCGGTCATTTTCTGTTGAAGCCTCAATGGCAAAGCTCAATGCCACTGAGATGGCCGAGACCGTTTGCCGGAATGCGATCCAAATATTGGGAGGCTATGGCTACAGCCGGGATTATCCGGTGGAGAGAATATACCGAGACACTCGCCTGATGACAATTGGAGAAGGCACCAGCGAGGTCCAACGGATGGTTATCGCTCGAAAAGTACTGCAAACTACCTAGCGCATGGTGCTAAACTTGCGCCAGATTCGATCCCAGGCGACGAGCACGCCGCCTGGTGCATTAAGCACACGATTACTCACTAAAGCCATGTGCAAGTTTAATAATTCCTACATAAATGTCATACTGAGGCGAAGCCGAAGTATCCGTGAGACTGCAGTCAACCTGAGCTTTAGGGATTCTTCCCTCGTCCTGCTTCTTGCGGGACTCGCTTCGCTCTCTCAGCCCAGCAAAGTACGCTGGAGTAAACAATGACAATTTCATCTTTATTCTGAATGAAAGAATGAATAACTTTCACATCGGTTTAACTATAGTTCTGTTGTCACGAGATTTGAGGGTTTAAGCAGCTCCCACTCGGCGGCGAGGACGTCGCCTGGAGTATTATGCACAAAGAACTAACTATTGTTCTGCTGCCACTGCATATGAGGTGTTGAGCAGCTCCCACTTATTTGGCGGCCAATAGACTACCAGGGCTTTGCCGATCACATTTTCCAGCGGCACCACCCCCCAGGATCGTGAATCGGACGAATTGTTGCGATTATCTCCCATCACAAAGAGCGAGTTGGGTGGAACACTCCATTCTCCACCTTGACGGGTGGTGGACTCCAGATATGGTTCTGCAATGCGCACATCATTGACCAGAACTTCATTCTCCCGCACGATTATGTGATCCCCAGGCAGACCAATTACGCGCTTGATATATGGATCCTGTTCCGGATTAGGGGGGTAGTGAAAGACGATGATATCCCCTCTGCCGGGTTCGGTGAACTGGTAAGTCAATTTATTTACCACGACGAAATTTCCGGCATATAAGGTCGGTTCCATGCTGACCGATTCAATCCGGATGCGGGCAGACAGCGTGTTTATACTGATGAACAAAAACAAGGATATGAGGGCGATCTCAAGGACATCGCGAGTGAATCTTTTGATACCACCCCGTTGAGGATGCTCTTCAGGAGAGTCCGGATATTCTATGCTGCGAAAATCCTTCAAGAATGACTCCTTAAACTTGTTACTTGCTAACTTGGTGATGACCAGCCTCTGCTCCCGGATCATCGGTCAATAAGGCTGCGGCATGTTCAAATACAGGTAGGATGACTTGTAAATTTTCAACCGCCCCCCGCGGACTACCAGGCAAATTCACGATCAACGTTCGCCCCCGAATTCCTGCAGTTGCTCGAGACATCATGGCGTGGGGAGTAACGCGGAGGCTGGCCGCGCGCATGGCCTCCGCCAGACCGGGGGCTGCGCGTTCTACAATTTCGATCGTGGCTTCAGGAGTGATATCTCGCGGGCTGAAGCCCGTCCCTCCGGTAGTAAGGATGATATCCAGCTCACCTGAATCCGCCCAGAAAGAGAGCTTGTCAATGAGCAGCTGCCGTTCATCTGGCACGATCTCCATCTGACTCACCTCCCACCCTTGTTCAACGATCACTTCCTGAATCGCCGGTCCGGAAAGATCGGGGCGTTCACCGCGAGCAGATCGATCTGAAACAGTCAATATTCCTATACGCAAATTTTAACTCAGCCTCTTTTACTGGAGATCTTTTCCCAAAGGATATAAGTCCAACACCTGCCAGCCTTGCTTCGGATAAAACTCGATGGTCGAATTATCTTTTGTAATCATCAAATAAGACCTCAGGCAGCCTTTTTTCTTAAGATCTCCTCTATAAAGTGTCCATCAGCGACTTCCCAATGCCCTACCCGCGATGTTTTTCCGCTACCGCCAGGTGGTAAACCAATCCCCGCCTGCCATCAAAACCACCTATTACAGCACCAATAATTACCCCCTTTTGCTCAGCAACTAGAAAGAGATTGGGATCCCTTATTATTTTCTTTGAGATTTCATCAAGCGTATCCGACCTCACCACGCGTACTCCCAAGCCTGAACTCTCCCATAGGTCAATCACTGCTTCACAATCGTCAGGTTGTTGAAAAGAGCAGATGTGAACGGGTTGGTTCATTCCTCATCCTGACCTACCAGTTTTTTCCAAGGTCCGTGGATACCATCATCAGTGACACCGAAGTAGTATCGATAACCTTGGGGAGTACGCTGGACCAGATCGTAATTGGGTCGTTTTCCTTGTTTTCCTTGATGTAGTAACCCGAAATCGCCCTGCCATTGAATCTCGGCTTTCTCCAGGTTTGAAGGTAGACCAGCGTATTGGGTCAGGGCATAATGCCATAACCGGCGGGCGGACTTTAAGGTCACATTCTTGACCACATTTCCATTACGTAGATCGCGGACGGTAAAGAAACTACCACCATCACGCTCCTCGACACCGACCACTTCCACCCCGGTACGCGGCGACTGATCAACCTCCTCTTCCGCGGATATAACCGGAGAACCGATCTCTTTTTCAGTATCTGAATCCTCAGCTTTACTCAAAAGGGCAAGAGAATCGTTCTTGCCTCGCAAAACAAGGCTGACAATCTCATCCCTTACCGCCTGGCTGGTCTCAGACTCGGCGCGTACATAGATCTTATAATCATCCACCACATAGGGGGGATCATCGCCTCGCGGGACCAGCACCCGGAGAATCGTCTTCCCACCTGTCTTATGGGCATCAATCGTGCAGTGCAGGTGCGGGCTTATCCGGTTGCCGATTTCCTTTTCCAGCAGGGTGATGGCCTGATTCGGTTTCGAGATCCCGGTGATAGCTTTCCTCGGATCCGCGTTAAGACCTAAGAAAAGAGTACCCCCGTTGGTATTTGCGAAAGCGCTAATGTCAGCGACAACTGCATATAAGCGACCGCCCCGGACGGAGAT
This sequence comes from Anaerolineales bacterium, assembly GCA_041558875.1. GTDB lineage: Bacteria > Chloroflexota > Anaerolineae > Anaerolineales > UBA4823 > PFL25. The sequence goes on along the minus strand of JBFFEL010000002.1, from coordinate 41,142 downwards.
GCTCTCATGAAAGTCCTGGACGATATTCGCACCTTCTTCCCGCGCCGATCGGATGAAGTCATAGGCTGGTTCAGCTGTCAAGCGATGAGGACGGGTTCTCGAGAAATCGTTGCTGGAGAAGAGTTCTTTCAAGGCTTTGAAGCTAACTTCCGGGATTAATACATCTGTAGTTCGATCTCCCACCCCCAGACTATTTTTCCTTTTCTCGTCCATTGTCAAACGATGAGCATCTGATCCCTGGATGCAGTGCATCCGGCGAGGGTATTCTGGCTTGGTGCCGCTGAAGAACTTGGCTGTGGTGCGACGTCCTTTCTTCTCCAAATCGGTCACTTCTAAGGCACCCAAATTGGCATCTTGAGTATATGCTATCCTGGTTTGCCCACCAAAAGTGAATCCCCGCATAGCGACCCCATGAGTGGAATTCGCGTGCGCGGCGATTGCTAATCCATCTCCTTCAGCAATGGCCTGGTAGGCACCGATCACGTCGGTCGTAGCGCCCACCGTATCTGAACCATAATCAAGCTGTTCAGCAGGAATATTCAAATTGAGCAATATGTGCTCAATTTCCCGCAAAGGTTTATCTTCAGGGAAAATCCCCAGGATGTGAAAACCGAATGTTGCGGTAAATTCGAACCCGGGCAGTACCAGTATCTTATTGAACAACCTGCGGTATTCCTTTAATTGAAGTTGTTCCTCAGCTAATAAACGTCCTGATTTCTCCAGGAACTCTAACCGTTCAATGTCTTCCATCATCTGGCGATAGCCGGATATGGTATTGTGATCGGCGAAGGCGATGATATCCAATCCTCGCGTTTCAGCGCGTTGCAGTATTTCTAAATAAGTCACGCCTGGTTGCTGATAATCTACAGAGGCGGGTGTATGAATGTGCAGATCCATCGTCCGCCAATTCATCGAACCGCGTGAGTGTTTTTTTGCCACCATTTTCTCTCTATCCCAATGTTTTTTGAATTTTGTCGATCAATTCATCCGGCATAAATGGTTTGAGGATGAATCCATCTGCCCCAACCTGGCGGCTGCGGTCTGTCATATCTACTCCTGAAGCGATTAAGACCTTTACCCCATCCAACTCGGGTTCCTGCCGAAGCGAATACAGGACATCGAATCCGTTCAAGTGACGGAGGTGGACGTCCATTAAAATCAGATCAGGCTTTTCCCGGCAAAGTGAATCCACCGTGTCTTGAATCTGTTCTCCTCCCTCCCATAAGATGACCTCATAGCCCTCGAACTCCAACAGCATTTGGAGTAAAGAGAACATATTCGCATCATCTTCAATCACCATCAATTTTGGCATAAACTCAATCCCCGCTGGATTTCCCGAGTTTTTCTTTCTTTTTCGTCTTCTTGGAATCAGGCTCTAATGCGCTTTTGATCACCTGGTCAACCGTATCCACAAACACGAAATTCATTTCTTTGCGTACTTCCTTGGGCAGGTCCTCCAGATCAGCTTCATTACGCTTAGGCAGAATGACAGTCTTTAAACCGCTGCGGTGCGCAGCCAAAACCTTCTCTTTAATCCCACCCACGGGCAAAACCTGCCCGCGCAGCGTGATCTCGCCGGTCATGCCGACCTCGGCGCTTACGGGTTGTTTCGAGATCAGGGAAACGAGCGCCGTAGCAATCGTGACACCTGCAGATGGTCCATCTTTCGGCTGGGCTCCGCTGGGGACGTGAAGATGGATGTCGGTTTCGTCAAAGAAGGACGGCTTCAAGGAATAATCCTCCGCACGTGAGCGGACATATGACAGCGCTGCCCTGGCTGACTCCTGCATAACATCCCCCAGGGATCCGGTCAACTGGAAACCCTTGTTACCTGGCATTCCCGTTGCTTCAATGAATAATACATCTCCACCGGTTGGCGTGTAGGCCAATCCAGTCGCCACCCCAGGTATGGCTGTCCGTTCTGCGATCTCTTCGTTCCCAAAGAAAACTGGTCGCCCTAAAAATTCGCGCACCAATTGGGGATTGATTTTTACCTTTTTCTTTTTCCCTTCTGCAATGCGGGTAACCACTTTCCGGTTGACCGCGCCAATCTCCCTCTCCAGGTTGCGTACGCCAGCTTCACGGGTATAGGAGCGAATAATCTTCTGCAGCGCTGGTCGGGTAAAAACAACCTCGTTCGGACGCAAACCATTCTCACGCAGCTGGCGGGGGATCAAGTAACCTTTTGCGATCTCAATCTTCTCGTTCTCGGTATAACCGGACAACATGATGATCTCCATCCGATCGCGCAGGGGAGCCGGTATCGGTTCCAACAGGTTGGCGGTGGTGATGAACATCACCTGGGATAAGTCAAATGCCACCTCGAGATAATGATCCCGAAATTCAACGTTTTGTTCTGGATCGAGCACTTCTAACAAGGCAGAAGCTGGATCTCCATGAAAATCGTAGGTCAGCTTATCCACTTCATCAAGCATAAAGACCGGATTCCTGGATTCCACCCTGCGGATGGCCTGCAAAATCCGTCCCGGCATAGCCCCGATATAAGTTCTCCGATGGCCGCGGATTTCTGCTTCATCCCGCATACCGCCTAAAGAGATGCGGATGAATTTTCGCCCCATCGCGCGGGCGATCGATTGCCCAAGGGAGGTCTTGCCAACTCCAGGTGGACCCACAAAGCACAGAATTACACCCTCGCGCACCCGGCGAATCGCATCCACGTTTTCTTCTTCCTCTTCAAATTCCTCCTGGCGTTCAAGTTTGAGCTTTCGCACTGCCAGGTATTCGAGAATGCGTTCTTTTACATCTTCAAGGCCATAATGGTCCTGGTCCAAAACTTTTCGGGCTCGGGAGATATCCAGATCGTCTTTCGTAGCAACAGACCAGGGTAGGGAAACCAACCAATCCAGGTATGTCCGAATCACACCATACTCAGCTGCTGCAGTGGGAAGCCTGGACAGCCGGTCGAGCTCTCGACGAGCCATCTTCTCTGCTTCCTCGGGCATCTCAGCCTTTTCGATCTTTTGCCGGAATTCCTCTGCCTCCATTGTTTGTTCATCGGCTTCACCCAATTCGCGTTGAATAGCCTTCAATTGCTCCCGCAGGAAGTACTCACGCTGGACTTTGTCTATCTCGGAACGAGCTTCGTTCTGGATTTTTTGACCAATTTCCAACATTTCAACTTCATGAGTGAGAATCGTGACTAATTTCTTCAACTTCTCAAGGACTGGATCAAGCTCTAAAAGTTCCTGAGCGTCATTTAAATCCATGCGTTGGAAATTGGCGATAGTGTATATGGTTTGTAACGGATCCTCCAGACCGACCACCGAGGTCACCAGTTCACGCGGAATAGAAGGGATCATCTCAGCAATATGCTCGAACTGATCGCGGGCATTTCTCGCTAAAGCTTCGACTTCCAGATCATCTCCCATCGTTTCAGGGAATAACTCAATTTTCGCCTTGAGATATGGATCCAGATGGACGAATTCCCCCAAATGAAAGCGAGCCAAACCCTGTACCAACAACCGGATCGTGCCATCTGGAGCTCGGAAGAGGCGATGAACGATAGCAACCGTGCCGACGGTGTATAGATCATCTGGGGCTGGCATATCAAGATCCGGATCTTTGGAGGCGACCAAACCAATCAGCCGGTCTTCACCAGCCATCACATCATCAACCAGGCGGATTGAGCGAGGCTGGCCAATCGTTAGCGGTACTGCCGTCTGCGGGTAGACCACAACTCCCCGTAAGGGAAGGATGGGCAGTTCAGGCGGGATCTGATCGAAAAGCTCAGCTTCGTCTCCGATCTCACTCTGATCCACATCTTCCTCTGCCAGGACGCGAGGAGTGATCGGTCTTAAAAACAACTCCTGCTGGAGTTCATCCAGGTCATCAAACCAGCTCAACAGATCGATAATACTTTGATTCCAACGCGATGCGGGCATTGTTTTTTCCGTTTACTCAGTCACACTGATCTTTGTCGGCCGTTCTTTCGGGAATACCAGGCGCAGAAACCCAGCGACATACTCGGCGCTTACTTCGTCGGCAACCACTGGTCCAGGGAGTTCTACTTCGGTGATAAATTCACCGAAGAAAATTTCCATCTGATGGTATGCACGGCGTTCCTGTATGTCTGGACGGTTCCCGCGGATTGACAATTGGTTTCCTGTTAGCGAAATGGAGAAGTCTTCTTCGCGCATCCCGGCAATCTCAACCCGGACAATTATTGAGTCTGTCGTCTCAAACAAATCGGTTGCCGGACGCCAGATCGGAGAACGAACACCGTTTCGCCACCATTGTGATCCTTCTGTTAATGCTTCGATCTCCTCGGAGCTGTACCAGCGAGGTTGCAATGGTTCTGATTTCAATTCCAGCTCATCCATCTTTCAAACTCCAATTATCAGTTTCAATCCAAAGCTGTTCTTGCGGCTTCGAGTACGGCTTCGTAATCAGGCTCGTCTCCAAGTACTGGCAGGTATTCAACATATACAAATTTTCCAGTGCGGTCGACTACGAACGCCGCCCTGCGGAAAATGTTCAGCTCTTTCAATAATACGCCGTATTTCTCGCCAAAAGCCGCATTTTTGTGATCGGATAGGGTGATCACCTGGTCGACGCCTGCAGCAGCACACCAATGATCATGAGTGAAAGGGAGATCCATGCTGACCATCAATATGGCGACATCATCACTCATTGATGAAGCTTCAAGGTTAAACTTTTTCGTCTCACGATCACAAACCGAGGTGCTTAATGACGGTAATGAACCCATAATGCGGACCTTGCCTTTGGTACTTTCCAAAGCCGACATCCACGTCCAGTCCCGCTTGAGGGCCGAAAATTCTGGTGCCTGCTCTCCTACCTTAACATCCTCACCAACAATCGTTACATCCTGCCCTTTGAAAACGAACAAGCCACTTCTTTCAATCATATTGCTATACCTCCAAATAACACCAACCGTATGCCAGTATTCAACCTTTAATTACCAAACACAATCATCTGAACCCATCAGATGAGGAAAATCGCATTGCATTGATTTTATTTGCATATCGTAAAAAAATTTCAGCACCCCCATCCAGGCGCCCCCGGCGGGATTCGAACCCACAACCTTAGGTTTAGAAGACCTCTGCTCTGTCCTTTGAGCTACGGGGGCATGGCTATATTTTATCAGCACTCCGGGCATGGGCGCAGTCCTTTATATACCCGGGGACCAGAAAGCGTCTGGAGAATCACGGATGGAGAGCGTCCCAGGTGGTCAGCAAGTTCGACCGGAGTCAGGGGAGTGTTGCCATTTGATAAAAACAGGCGGAAAGCTGATTCAACCAGGGATGTCCTTTCATCAATAAACCTGGTTTGCTTGGCACAATGGGTGATTAATATGTGCTGCAGACCATCGACTCGTTGGACTTCCGCTGTTTCAGGATCAACCCAATCGATCAAGTTATCATCCCGAACACCCGCGAACGCCTCTTGGTGCTCAGGACACAAAAAGCTGAATAAATCTACTCGCCAATTGCGATCATTTTGACCCCACCAATCAAAATCGATATGAAAACGCGTCTGCAGATTGGGTTTTACTAAGCTAAAACGCTTAAATTCCGTCACTTCACTCCTCCTGACTAACCCAATTGATCGGGTCAATCAGCTGCTAATTCTCTCCTGCCGATTACCCCTGTTCCGAATCATCAAACCGGAAATGCAAATCGCCAACATATACAAACCAAGGGCGAGAACCAAGCAAAGCCAGAATCGGTGCTGGCGGGCATCTTTGTACCACATTCACGGCAGCGTACAGCTCACTGGCATGGACGTGACCCTGTGGATTCAATTTGGTTAATTCTCTGACGATATCGACCACGACTTTCTCAAATGGTGGTCTCTCTTTCTGCATCCTTTCCCAAACCAAGTCTAAAGCTCCGACATCCGGGATTTTGATAGCCATGCGTTCGTCGAAGGCTGCCGTGACAACTTGTTTCAACATCGCAAACACGGTGCCGCCATCCGAACCGATCAAAACCGTTCGAATCCATTCCCTACTCGACCGGCGTGAATCAGCAGACACCACAACCTTCCCTGGATCAGCTCCACGCCGAACCCGCACCAAGCTTCCAGGCATCAATCCCTGGCTTTCATACCATTCCTGCAAGCCGATAACATAGCGTTTCTCACGCACAACCCAACCAGGGAAAGTCTCGCCGCTCTTTTGATCTTCGAGCATGAAACGAATGCGGGGGGCCTCATAAGAGGTTGGGAAAAGGTGGTCTATCTTTGAAGACAATGGCAAAGAACCAACCCGCCAATGGGGAAAATTCAAACTGATCACCACTTCATCACTCTTCGTATCACGTGGTTCAAGTGGTGAAAGTTCATCATCGAGTTCCTTCTCCAGGGCGAGCATTTCCCCGGTCAGCAAATCTCGATCATGCTCGATCTCGTTATAGCGCAAGTAGACTGGCGTTTCGCGCACCTCTAGCGGTTCCAAGCGCTGTAAATACCAGAGAACTTCGCCAGCAGGGCCTACTTCATCAAAACGTGCATCCTCTTCTAAGCCGAGATCAAGCGAAAATTCAACCAACTTCGGATTTTCCGAAGATGGCAGCTCAACTTGTTCGAGCAGAGCTTCTGTTGGCAAAGGACCACCACCAGCCATATCCAGCACCGCCTCCGCCAGGTTCAGGTGTCCTTGATTGACGTCGACCAATAATGCGCGTGGGAACCAACGACCCGCAATGCGGACAAAATCTTCGTTAGCATGCAATCCGGCCTCTAAACTTTCGACCAGCTGGTCGCTGTAACTATCAATGACGAAACGCGCGTCGAGTAGTTCACCTTCCTGGCTGATCTCCGGGGGCTCGTTCAAAATGTGATCTGCTACTTCGCTGGCAAACTCGCGCTCTTCCCCATTCTCAAATTTAACAGCGATAACTTTCAAATCCGGGATGTCTGGGTTAACCCCCGGACGCGATCCGATCACCTCTCCCTGGCGCCAGCCTATCGCCGGAAAAATCAACTTCTGATTTTCAGTAAAACTACCGCTAGGAAAATAAAGGTCCCCGGCAGAGGTACGCTGATTTTCAAACTCTTCTATCTCCCGACGAATTCGTTCCTCAACCAGTGCGTCGACCAGCTCATTTGGTGTTAGAGGTGTTTCAACATCTAATAAATAATTGTATATAAACTCAATGTCATCCACCTGAAGATCAAAGGTTTCCCAATAATCTTCACGGAGCGACAGTGTTGCCATTACCATAAATTTCCTCGCAAAAACATCAGCCTGAACCCCAATATTTTATTCTAAAGCTCATGCTGATTTGCTAGCTTATAATTATACTCTATGAATAAAAGTGGCGCAGAGGGTCCAAGTCCTTCCACGCCAAAAAGGAGTCGCTATGTCAGATGAAAAATGGGTGGAAGTCACAAAGGTATCCGGAGAATTTCAAGCCGGATTAATCCGCAATCTGCTTGAAGCCCAGGGGATTAAAGTTTTCCTCAACCAGGAAGGCGCCGGTAAAGCGGTTGGGTTAAGTGTTGGTCCGATGGGTGAAGTCCAGATATTGGTCCCAGAAAACCAGAGTGAAGAAGCGCGTAAAATCGTCGATGATTATTATGCAGGTGATTTAGATGTCGACGAGGAATTGGATTCCGAGGAAGGTGAAGACAATTAAGGGAACGATCTCTCGAGCCAATCTAATGGATCGACTTGAACTCCCCCCGCCCATATCTCAAAATGCAGGTGGGGACCATTTACCCTTCCGGTCTCCCCGACAATACCAATAACTTGACCAGTTTCTACCTGGTCTCCTTCTTCAACCAGGATCTCCTCCTGGTGCAAATACCCGCTGTAAATGCCATATCCATGATCAATCATGACGGCATTCCCCCGGACAATCAAAGGGCCAGCAAAAATTACAATTCCATCTGCGGGGGCATAAATCTCATTCACATCGTTGTTGTAGTTGTAGCAAAAATCTAAGCCGGTGTGGAAGTAGTTGTAGGGACTGCCATTGTAAGACCTGCGATTTCCAAAGAAGTCTGTGTAGCCGCAGGGGGCAGGCGCTACCGGGCTCTGAAATACACCCCTCCAGAGACGGGTCGTTGTCACCGGCTCGGTCAATTCATACCAGAGTTCATCCTCAGGCTTCGTAACTTCTGGATCAATCGTCTCCGGGGGAACCTGCAGAGAGGCGAAGGCAAAATCTCCGGCAGCGACATAGATCCTTTGCGAAAATCCAATGGGCACTCCGGTAACCAGTTCTCCCTCGATGGTAAGCGGATAGAATCCTGGTTCTGCCAGTGCATGGATTCCTTGCAAGGCAACATATTCGCCTGCCTGGTATGGGAAGAAGTTTAATTGATTACCGTTCAGCGAACCTTCAACCTCCATTTCTTCAGAAGATGTCATCCAAAGGACTGAAGTCTCCCCTTGGACCAGCGGGCCGGGAGTGAACTGCAAGGAGGCGATCTCGCCTGGTAAACTCCCCGGACCATTATCTGCGTCCGAGTCAGGCACTAGCATCACATCCCCTGGCACAACATTCCAAGTCCCCTCCAGTTCATTCCCAGCAACAAACTCCCATGGGCTCATGCTGTTGGCGATGGCCAGCTCTAGCAAAGTCCGGCCACCAGCAACCGCTAATCGACCAACTTCCTGTTCATCCTGATTATTCTCAGGAATTACCAGGTTGTACCCCCGGTACAATTCGGCTGGAGTGGTGATGTGGTTCAACTGGATGATCGTCTCCCGGGGAAGATTGTATCTGCGGCTCAAACTGCGCAGGTTTTCGCCAAAGGGAACTTGGGTGGTTACCAATACACCTTCTGCACCAGTAAATCCAGGTATAACTAATTCATCCCCCGCCGAGAGCTGACCAGGATCATTAATCTCATTCTCCCGAGCGAGGTCTTCCCAGGGAATACCGAAACGTTGGGCAATATCCCACAGTGTATCCCCCTCCTGGACGATGTAGACCGGTCCGCCAGTTTCACCCTCCTGTGCGCTGGTGGTACCACCGGCTGGAATGAAGAGGATCGCCAGCAAGAGTATTAAGCAAAAAATGCTTAACAGGTGGTTTCTTAACTGGGATGCCAATTTAAAAATATTCATCAACTTTTTTTATCTGGTTTGCAAGTATTTATACCTTAATCGACCTGCCAAGTTTATTGTCATTTTTAGGGAGCCCTTCGATGCTCTCAGGATAAACTTTGCGACAGAAGAATCCCATTAGCTTTGGTTAGCGATGATGCTTCGGCACCGTTTGACGGAGCCTCAGCATGACAATTAATTAAGTACATCGAAACTTGCACATGGCGTTAGCCAATTAAAACACAAATCCCTCGGACCATTGAGGGATGCTCACCAATTTATCATGTCGTAATCCAATCAGATTTTTCTGCCAGATATCACCTTATCTACTCGTTCAATTAGCTCCTGAGGGGTGAATGGCTTGGATATATAGTCATCGACTTTCGCGATCTCCAATCCCAATACCTTATCAATGCTTTGGGCTTTTGCGGTGATTACAATTACAGGGATATCTGCTGTTGATTCATTGTGTTTTAACTGCTGATAAATCTCCCAACCCTCCATATCGGGGAGCATGAGATCCAACAACACAACATCCGGTGATTCCTGCTGGACAGCTTTTATGCCAGCCAATCCCTCTGCCACGCCATTGATTTGGTAACCCTCGCGACCGAGGATTATCCGCACCAACTCAACCATGTCGTGATCGTCTTCAAAGTATATTACTTTTCTGGTTGGCTTATCCATTTCCACCTTGTTCGATCTAAGCCTTGTAATTCAGGCACCGAATAGTGTACCATAAGTGAAAGGCTGAGGAATTTTTCTCCGAGAGGACAGCTTGCCCTTGCCATGCCTCATGCGCTGGGCTATAATCCTGCCGCGAAACTTCTCTGAAATAGAACGAGGAATGAAAAATGATCGATGTAAATGAGCTTCGAAAAGGTGTTACTTTTAAATTAGATAATGAGCTCTTCAAAGTATTAGAATACGAGCATCATAAACCTGGTCGGGGAAAGGCTACAATCCGCATCAAAGCGAAAAACTTACGTACAGGAACGATTCTAGACAAATCGTTTATCTCAAGCGATCGTGTCCAGGAAGCGGAATTGGAGTATCACAATGTGGAATACCTCTACTCTGATGGGACTCACTATCATTTCATGGACCAGGATACATACGAGCAACCGGCGATACCAGTCGAGGTAGTTGGTGAAGCAGCTAATTATCTCAAAGAGAACCTTAACATCAAGCTCACTTTTTATCAAAATGAACCGATTGATATAGAACTGCCGATTACCGTCGATTTGAATGTTGTTGAAGCAGAAGTTGCCGTTCGCGGCGATACGGCAACTGGGGTAAACAAGAAAGTGACCACCGAAACTGGACTGAAAGTTCAAGTGCCAAATTTCATCGAAGCGGGCGACGTGATCCGTGTCGATACCCGTACCGGCACTTATATCACCCGGGCTTAACGGATTTACCAATGGAAACACCTGCTGGCAAAGAGTGTAGTTATTTCTATGGGGATTATTATCGAGGGCGCGATCATGAGGAATGTCGTTTGTTACTGGCAGCCTCACCCCCTCAGAACTGGACATCAGATCTCTGTTTTTCCTGTCCCGTTCCGGAAATCCAGCTTGCAAATGCATGCCCCAACATGATCCTTGAAGGAAGCGTAGAGCGGCCATTTCCTTATATTAGAAAGGTGGTGCGGGTCAAGGCCTACTGTAGCAAGACTCTAAGAGATGTGGCTGAGCCCAAGATTGGTTGTGGTGAATGCCACCCTCTTCCTCCTATCTTCACGGATGATTGATGTCCTTGATCCTGTTGCTTGATCTCGACGACACTTGCTTGGGAAACAGCATGGAAACCTTTCTCCCCGCATACCTCCAGGCTTTGGGAGAACACCTGGCGGAAATCATCCCTCCAGAAGATATGCTGCCCGCCCTCATGTCATCCACCCAAGAAATGCTAGACAATCAGCGACCTGACCTGACATTAGAACAAGTTTTTAATGAAGCTTTTTATTCCAAAATCGGCATGGGACCAGAAAAATTCACAGATTTATTCGGATCTTTCTATTCCGAAGTCTTTCCAGGTTTACAGAGTTTAACAGAATACCGGCCAGAAGCTGTCAGCATGGTGGATGAAGCATTCCGACGGGGCTATACTGTCGCCATCGCGACAAATCCACTATTTCCGCTGACTGCGATCCTTCAGCGTCTTGAATGGGCTGGCTTGTCCCCAAAGCAGTACACATTCAGCTTAATTCCGTCTTTCGAGACCTCTTATTTTGCTAAACCCAACCCATCTTTTTTTACGGAAACCTTATCCTTACTAGGATGGCCTGAGGGTCCAGTGGTCATGGTTGGGGATAACGTCGATCATGATATCGCTCCCGCACAAAAGTTTGGCATCGGTACATTCTGGATCACTAATGGGGCGCAAGTAATCGAAGATGAATTTGATGACTCCTCAGGGTATGGCAATATCGAGGATTTGATTCCATGGATAGATGCCACCCCGGAGGAAATCCTCCAGCCAGATTTCGACAGGGTTGAAGCCAAGCTGGCGGTTCTACGAGCAACTGCAGCTGTCTTAGGAGCTTTCTCACGGAATTTAGAAACAATCAGCTGGCAAGAACATCCCCAACCTGGTGAATGGAGTTTCACAGAGATAATTTGCCATCTGCGGGATGTTGATAGCGAAGTTAATATCCCCAGGGTGAAAGAAGTGCTCACAAAACACAATCCTTTTTTGCCCGGCATCGATTCTGATAAATGGGCCGAAGAAAGGCTTTATTACTGTCAAAACGGGCGTCAAGCACTACATGATTTCACCCGTTCCCGGATGCAACTTCTCGAAATCTTGGATGGAATCAAAGACGAAGATTGGCAGAGACCTGCCCGTCACGCGATTTTTGGACCCACAAATTTAAAGGAGCTGGTCGGTATTATCGTAGGTCACGATCGACTCCATGTTCGCCAAGCGAAGCAGTCGCTGGAGGATATCTCATCAAAGATCTTAGGTGAAACAAGCACAAAAGATTTCGGTTCCTGATTGATCAAGTAATGATTGCCGCCTCCATTTAGCAGGCGTGGTGTTATAAATCCTAAATTGCCCAAATCTGTTATTCTTATTATCGGTGTTTTGAATATATATATTTAATGGATAAAATTATTGGTTGAGTTGGATGCAGGAAGGAGAATTGAATGGAATCACGCGTTGTCGTTACTGGCCTTGGATGTGTCAGTCCACTTGGAAACGATGTCGAAACAACCTGGCAGAATATTCTGGATAAAAAATCCGGAGTTGATTTAATCACCTATTACGATACGACTGACTATACCTGCAAGATCGCCGCAGAAATTAAAGGTTTTGATGGTATATCCATGTTTGGGGCTCGTGAAGCAAGACGCATGGATCGCGGGACTCAATTTTCCCTTGCAGCAGCCCAGCAAGCTGTCGAGGATGCGCAGCTAGAAATTAACGAAGGAAATTGCGACCGCATCGGTGCTGTTATCGGGACAGGAATAGGGGGAATTGATACACTTTATGATCAATTCAAGAATTTTGTGAAGCGGGGACCATCAAGAGTGAGTCCCTTCTTAGTGCCTATGATGCTCCCTGATACTCCGGGAGGAAAAATCGCCATAAACATGGGCATTAAAGGAACGAATTTCGCAGTTGTCACCGCCTGCGCGACTGGAACAAATTCCATTGGGGAAGCGAGCGAGATCATACGTCGTGGACAGGCAGATGTCATGTTAGCCGGTGGTTGTGAAGCGGCCATAGTCCCTCTCGCAATGGCGAGTCTTTCAAAAATGGGGGCAATGTCGACCTATGAAGGTGATCCCACCCGGGCAAGTCGACCGTTCAACCTTGATCGAACTGGATTTGTCATGGGCGAAGGCGGTGCAATCCTGGTGCTCGAATCCCTGGAAAATGCCCAGGCAAGAGGTGCGCGCATCCTGGCTGAGCTGGTTGGCTACGGCAGCACCAATGATGCTTTCCACATTTCGGCACCTGCAGAAAATGGGTATGGCGCAGCTGTCTGCATGCGGAATGCGATTGAGGATGCTGGTATCGAACCACAGGAAATTAACTATATCAATGCACATGGCACTGGTACTCCGTTGAATGATAAAAGCGAGACTGCAGCCATAAAAACTGTTTTCGGTGACCACGCCTATGAGCTGGCCGTGTCTTCTACCAAATCAATGACCGGTCATTTAATCGGCGCTGCCGGTGCTATCGAGGCTATTTTTTCTGTTAAGACCCTTCAAGATGGCGTCCTACCCCCCACGATAAATTATGAAGTCCCTGATCCAGAATGTGATTTAGATTACGTCCCCAATGAACCCCGCCAAAAGCAGGTCGATTATGTCATGTCGAACTCATTTGGATTTGGCGGTCATAATGCCACGATAATCCTGAGAAAATTTGAAAAGGCGCAACCATGAGTCCCACCTATGCACATATAACCGGGTGGGGAATGGCCGTTCCCGATAAAGTCTTGACGAATGACGATCTGGCGAACATGGTCGATACCAATGATGAATGGATCGTCTCCAGGACTGGTATTCGCGAAAGACGGATCGCCGATTCCGATCAAACTACCGCTTCGCTAGCCGCTGACGCATCCTTGAAGGCACTGGAGGTTGCCAATGTATACCCTGGCGATCTTGATTTGATCATCCTATCTACATCTTCCCCAGAGTATATCTTTCCGGCAACGGCATGCTTGGTACAAGATCAGATCGGGGCGGTGAATGCCGGCGCTTTCGACCTGCTAGCAGCCTGTACTGGTTTTATCTACGCGATGAATTTGGGCGCACAGGCCATCAAGTCGGGTGGTGCCAGCAACGTATTAATCATCGGATCAGAAACACTATCTCGAGTAGTTAACTGGAAAGACCGCAACACCTGCATATTATTTGGAGATGGAGCTGGTGCTTTTGTAATGCAGGCCAGCGAAGAACCCGGCGGTGTGCTCTCTGCAGTGCTTCGTTCAGATGGATCTGGGGGCGACCTGCTTTCCGTTCCAGGTGGCGGCAGTGCAAATCCAGCCAGTATGCAAACGCTCTACGATGGGTTGCATTATATACAAATGAATGGGAGAGAAGTATTTCGCTTTGCAACCCGGGTCATGGCTGAAGCGACCCAGCAAACGCTCGAATCCGTGGACATGAATATGGATGATATCGAGCTGCTTATCCCTCACCAGGCCAACCAACGGATCATCGAAGCGGCAGCGCGGGGGTTAAACTATCCAATGGATAAAGTCATGGTCAATTTAGATCGCTACGGGAACACCTCTACTGCTTCAATACCGATTGCCACCGTTGAAGCATTAGAACAAGGACGACTAAATCCCGGTGACAACACCGTCATGGTAGCCTTTGGTTCAGGTTTGACCTGGGGAGCTGCCCTAGTCCAGTGGTCCGGCCCACTCCCCTACGAGCGTAAAGTTAGCCCACGCAGGGTACGCTGGCTGGCACGATCCAGGTCGGTAATGGCTCGCCTTCGCAGGCGTATAGAAGGGATTTTGTGGAGGAACGGATAATCCGAGACATGAAATGCGCGTAAAATCCTATGAGGGTGCACCGATATGCACCCTCATTTTTGTAAATCAAGTGGAAAAACTCTTGAAATCTGGCATAATTAGATCCAGAATTGCGCCAATTCCAGACCAAATTGGAATTGTTAGAACGACGTTAGAATTTCGCAGTAAAGGTAATTCAAATGTACCTCTCCCCGTCAGAGATTGGTATAATGATTATGCAATCTGCGGTCTGTCAACAATTTTGGAGGTATAAGTGAATCCGACCCGCAACCGATCATCAATAATTTACCTGTTGCTTTTTGTAGCCATCATCGTCATGGTGGTTTACCAATTCCAACAACAGGCAACAACCCAAGAATCATTAACGATAAATGAATTAGCTGCTGACATTCAGGCTGGTCAAGTAAACCGCGTTATTGAAGACGATAACCGGCTTCGAGTAACATATTCTGATGGCACAGAAAGAGAATCTCAAAAAGAGTCCGATGCTACTTTAATCCAGCAGCTAAAAGAACTTGGTGTAACAACAGCCGCACTTTCCGCTGACAACATCAAGATAGAAGTTAAACCACCAAGCGCCTGGTTAGGCATCGCCACAGCATTGGGTTATTTCATCCCCTTCATCCTGCTGGCAGGTGTGTTCTGGTTTGTTTTCCGCCAGGCTCAAGGCAGCAACAATGCAGCCATGTCCTTTGGCAAATCTCGGGCACGCATGTTCTCGGGTGACCACCCGGCAGTCACTTTTGAAGATGTCGCCGGTGTAGAAGAGGCCAAAGAAGAACTGGCTGAGGTGGTTGAGTTCTTGCGAGAACCGGAGAAGTTTATCTCCCTTGGCGCCAGAATTCCGAAAGGTGTGCTGCTGGTTGGCCCACCAGGAACCGGCAAGACTTTATTGGCGAAAGCAGTATCAGGTGAAGCCGGGGTGCCATTCTTCTCAATCTCCGGCTCGGAATTTGTCGAGATGTTTGTCGGTGTTGGCGCCAGCCGAGTAAGAGACCTTTTCGAACAGGCTAAACGCCACTCACCGTGCATTGTGTTCGTCGATGAGATCGACGCCGTCGGTCGCCAGCGTGGCGCTGGTCTTGGCGGAAGTCACGACGAGCGCGAACAAACCTTGAACCAGATGCTGGTTGAAATGGATGGCTTCGATACTGACACGAATGTGATCATCGTGGCCGCTACAAACCGGCCTGATATCCTTGATCCAGCACTCCTGCGCCCGGGTCGATTCGACCGGCGAGTCGTTCTAGACCGACCTGATATGCGTGGTCGCGAGGCGATTTTACGGGTCCATGTCAAAGGCAAACCCCTTTCGCCCGAGGTTGATCTTGCCGTTTTGGCTCGCTCAACTCCCGGATTTGTCGGTGCGGATATCGAGAACCTGGTAAACGAAGGGGCAATCCTTGCCGCTAGACGGAATAAGAAAGTCATCGGTCAAACCGATCTCGAAGAAGCGATTGAACGCGTGATCGCAGGACCCGAACGCAAGAGCCGCCTGATCAGTGAAGAGGAAAAGCGGATCGTCGCTTATCACGAGGCTGGACACGCGATCGTGGCTAACTCTCTCCCCGAAGCTGATCCGGTACACAAGGTTTCGATCACCTCGCGTGGTATGGCAGGTGGATATACGATTATGCTGCCCGAGGAAGATCGCACCCTCATGTCCCGCAAAAAACTCTATGCGGACATGGTCGGTCTGTTAGGCGGTCGAGCAGCTGAATCCGTCGTCTTCGACGATATCACCTCCGGTGCTTCAAACGATCTGGAAAGAGTTACCCGGATGGCCCGGTCCATGGTCACTCGCCTGGGAATGAGCTCCGAACTTGGTCCGATGGTTTATGGCCAAAAGGAAGAGCTGATTTTCTTGGGTCGCGAAATATCCGAGCAGCGAGATTACTCCGAAGATGTTGCCCAACAAATTGACAAAGAGGTCCGCAAACTGGTTAGTGAAGCCTACGAGCATTCCAAGGCGATCGTCATTCAATACCGCGATAAGCTAGACACAGTCGCCCAGCGATTGCTGGAAGTCGAAACAATTACTCGCGAAGAATTCGAGGAAATGTTCCCAACCCCTGTTCCTAAGAACAGCGGAACGCCAGTGCCTCAATCAGTCGTCCCGCAAATGGCGTAAATCATTACGTGTAAACCGGGCGTGGAACAAATATGTTTTGAATTGTTCCACGCCTTTGTTTTTTTTTAACCTCGTTCTGTTTATTAGAGCGGATATAATCGAAAACCTTCAGATGGATACTCTCAAGACCAAAACAGCATATTTCCTGCACTCGGATCCGGGATTCTTGCGCATCTCCGGTGAAGACCGTCATAGCTTTCTCCAACGCCAGACCACGAATAACATAGATTTGCTCTCCCCAAATCGATCCTTGGTGACCGTGCTGACCTCTCCTGCAGGTAGAATCCTAGATGTATTGTGGGTAGTGGATGAGGGAGAAACCTTCGGGGTCATTACTCTACCCGAACAAGGTCAGGATACTTTCAATTACTTGCGCAGCCGCATCTTCTTCATGGATAAAGTGAGTTTGGAAGATGCCAGCCAGGATTTCTCCCAGGTCGACTTGATCGGTACAGGAATTAATGACTTTTTACAAGGTCTTAGCGAAAATAAAAGTTCTCCTGAGGGCGAGCTGCAAAACATCAAAATTTCCGGAGTACCTGTAACTGTGCTTAATCAAAAAGAGTTCGCTCACCGGATGCTGATACCAACGGCAGGTCTAGAACAGGTGACTGAGGAACTGATCCTCAAAGGTTTAGATCAATTGTCTTTAGAAAGATATGAAATCCTGCGTATTGAAGCTGGTATCCCGGCTGCCAGGCATGAATTGACAGATGATTACACACCTTTAGAGACTGGATTCGATTGGGCGGTATCAGATAATAAAGGCTGCTATACCGGTCAGGAGGTCATCGCCCGGCAGGTTAATTACGACAAGATCACCCGCAAGCTGGTGGGATTACGATTAGGCGACTTAGCACAGATCGGAGACACGCTTTATCCCCCTGGTGCGCAGCATCAGGTCGGGAAAGTGACCTCTTTGGCTGTATCACCACAGTTTGGTCCAGTAGCACTGGCAATCGTCAAACGACCCTTTTATGAAGCAGGAAATGAACTGGTTGTTGGGGATAAAAGTGAAAGCGTCCTCGCCAAAACCGTAGAACTGCCATTCAGCTAGCATTACTTCTCCTTTTAATTTTAACGCTTAAAGGTCGTCAACCTTGAAAGAAGAGAAACCATTCGAAGGCAAAATAGCCTTGATCACTGGCTCTGGTCGGGGAATAGGACGCGCGATAGCATTACACCTTGCTGAGCGAGGCGCACATATCATAGTCAATTTCTTTCGAAACCGGAAACCTGCGGAAGAAACAGCTGCAGCCATCCGAGAATTCGGCCAAGAGGCTTTGGTCGTGAAAGCCCATGTAGGTTCGGACGAGGGTCTAGATCACTTATTTGAGCGAGTTGAGAATAATTTCGGGGCATTAGATATTCTGGTCAGCAATGCAGCTTCGGGCTACAATCGACCCGCCCTCCAGCAAAAACCCAAAAGCTGGGATTGGACAATGAACATTAACGCGCGCGCCCTGCTCTTCGCCACCCAACGTGCAGTGCCGTTGATGGAAAAACAAGGCGGGGGATATATCGTCAGTCTCTCCAGTCCGGGTTCATTTCGAGTTTTGCCTGATTATGCAGTTGTGGGAGCCAGCAAAGCAGCTATTGAAACCCTTACCAGGTACCTGGCAGTCGAACTAGCAGCGAAGAATATCGTTGTAAATGCAGTCTCACCCGGAATTGCTAAGACTGAAGCGCTGAATCATTTTGATGCGGTTACAGGGGAAGAATTATTCGAATATATCGTGGACCGGACACCTGCAGGACGACTTGTGACTCCCAAGGATGTTGCCCAACTGGTCGCGTTTCTGTGCAGCCCAGAAGCAAACATGATTCGCGGCCAGGTAATTTTGATCGACGGCGGATATACACTGCTGGAGTGAAGCAATGGACGCTCAAAAATTGCCCCGGGTTAGCGCCACCACAGAGCAATTTGGGAATCACTGTATAACTATAAATGAGGAATTCGGAATTAAACTCCGATCAAGATCGCTCGCGCTGGTGCACCATCCGAGTTGGCAATTTTTAACGGCAGGCAGTAAATCGTATAACGACCCTGCTCCACTTCAGTTAGATTCAAGCCCTCAACAACGACGACTCCAGCTTCCAAAAGCCTTTCATGAGTCGGGCGGCTTTGCTTAAACGGCGCAATTGAAAGGTAGTCCATGCCGACCAATTTCACGCCTCGCCGCACCAAGTACTCAGCCCCGTCTTCGCTCAGGCCAACGAAATCGGTTTGAAATTCAGTTTCCGCTCCTGCCCAGAGCTCCGAATTGCGCGTTTTAAACAACACTCGTCGCGTTCGCGGGGGTATTTGAGCCTCTTCGAGCACAGCAGCGGTGATCAGATCGACTTCTGGTAGATGTAGGACATAAGCGCGACCCGTGAGCAGGCTGAGATTTAACTCGTCAACCGTGATTCCATCTTGGAGGAAGTGGTATGGTGCATCAACATGCGTGCCAGTGTGGACGCCCATATCCACTCGAGATACGTTGGCATTCGACCCATCTTCGATTTTTTCCACCCGCTCAATTTCCACCCCAGGATCCCCTGGCCAGGTCGGTAAGTCAGGCGAGATTGTCAAAGTTATGTCGTATGTACGCATAGGAAATCTCCAATTGATAGTGCGCGGAAGGATAACCCAAACCTTATATATTAAAAGTATATATTAGGGTAAGTGAAAATGCAACATTCTTGAGATTTCACATCAAATCTTGATTATTGCCGCCTCAAGATGAGGAAATCTAAATTGCTGCCATCGAATCAAACAGGGGACTATCGAGAGGAATTCCCTACACAATAGGTTTATCTATGACCGAAAAAGGATTATTACGAAACTGTTTATGATAAGTCAGCAGCTTGGAGGCGATCTCCCAGCTGGTCTAATTTCACCCTCTATACTACTTAACCAATTCAGTGAATGGTTGCTTCTTTAACCTGGGCCCGATCTAAGGCTCGATAATCGATTGAAATTCCTAAACCTGGTCCTTCTGGAATCGTGATTGTACTGCCAGGATTTAAAACAAACCTTTGCTCAGTGATGTCTTCTGAATAGTAACGATCTGTTGCTGATATATCACCAGGATAAACAAATCCGGGTAAGCTGGCCAAAGCCAGGTTAGCTGCTCGTCCAATACCCGTTTCGAGCATTCCACCACACCACACCGGCACACCCTGCGCAAGGCATAGGTCATGGATAGCGATCGCCTGACTGAGACCTCCTACCCGGCCAGCCTTGATGTTAACCACCCGGCAGGCCTCCATCTCTAGAGCCTGGCGAGCATGCCTGGCAGATAGGATACTCTCATCCAGGCAAATTGGCGTCGTGAACTCCCTCTGCAGCTGGCGATGATCCCACAAATCATCTTCTGCAAGAGGCTGTTCTATCATCAGCAGATCCATTTCGTCCAGGGGGATCAAGTTGCGTGCAGATTCAAGATCATATGCCGAGTTGGCATCCACCTGGAGGGTCAGGTCGGGATACGCGCTGCGTACCGCATTTACCTCGGATACATCCCGACCTGGTTTGATCTTAATCTTCACCCGGTCATAACCTTGCTCCATGTAGGTCGAAACCGCACTAACAAGGGTCTTGGGATCTTCCTGGATACCAACCGAAACTCCTACTTTTACATTGCTCCCCTGACCACCGATTAATTCCTTGAGAGATCTGCCCTCGATTTTTCCAAACAAATCCCAGTAAACCATCTCCAAGCCAGCCTTCGCCATCGGATGTCCCTTAACGTTGGCAATTCTGGTTTGCAAATCTTCTGCACTTCGCAAATCAGTATTGATTATCTGCGGAATGAGAAAATCCTGCAGTATATGCCAGGCTGTAGCAGCTGTTTCATACGAATAACCCGGATCTGCATCGGCAACACATTCCCCATACCCCAGAAATTCTCCAGATTGCGCTTCAAGAATGATACATTCACGGTCGTGGGTCGTTCCGAATGACGTCTCAAAAGGGCTCTGCAAACGCATTCGTAAATGGTACAAGGTGATTTGTGAAATGATCACTCGCTTCTCCTAAAGAGTCCCTTCACCGTGACTGAACACATAATAACTGCGAGGATTTTCCCCGCGCAGATAAACAAAATCCGTAACTAAATAGCCACTCTGAAATAAGCGTTCAAATATTTCTCGAGAACTGAAGCGCCATTTCCGAGCCAACTCAATATCCGCCTCCTTTAAGGCCAGGTAATCCGCAGGTATCTCCACTAAAACGATCATAGATTCTTGATCACCTGCCGAATCGATCGTTGAGAAGTTTACCGATTCGGCAGGTACCGGCCAGCCAGTATCATCAAGCCTGGTTGGGTTGATCACCTCAGCACCCGCCGCGAAGAAATGCGCCAGGTCCAGGTTTAGACGCGCTTTTTTGCTCAATCGCCGCTGGACTCGTTGGGTATTTACCCACCAATCCACCTCAAACCGATCGGATGGAAGGCCAATATTCAAACCATCACGCATCTCGCCGTATAACTCCCGCAGATATGTGCTGCAAACCGCTCCCAGGAGGCTGATATTTAAGTATGCATTCCGGCTGAGCAAAGGATCATAGGTCCAGGTGATGCGGTCGATTCCCTGGTGGCGAACCATCTGCCACTGCGCACGCTTCAAGGAAAATCCCAACCTATGTCCCTGGTAATCCGGGTGAACCCCGAGCATATGAGAACAATGTTTCGGACGGGGTCCATCCGGTGTTGAATACAAACCAGGAAATCCAAATACGAAACCAACTAATCTGTCGATACTCCCATTGTGATCACCAGGAGGCAGGGCGCCAAGTACCAGGCCACCATTATGAACCACGGTGATTAACAGATGTGCCGGAACCACATCAGTATCACTGCCAGGCCAAACGATGCGCTGCAATTCCTCCACCTCATGCAGTTCTTCGATCGTGTCCAGAATCCGGATTTGCCAGTTATGTTCCATCTTTTATCTCAAATTTCGATTATAAGAATCATCATCTTCCAGATCGGCGGATTAGTGTCCGCCACAGTTCTCTCCGCCAATCATGGTTTTCCAGGTACGCCAAACGCTGTGACAAACGTGAAGGCATCAAATTGAAAAAACGCGGGATGGAGTCCAGGTTGCTGGCTCGATTTGTTGCCAGATAATCTAACCAGTAAACCGATACCGGAGTAGCAGGCAGCAAGTTTTCCATGAAGACTGTCAAGGCACGCAGGTAGGGTTGTCGCAGGTGAACTAACCTTCTGCGCAAGTTCAACTTCTCCATCACCGTTTGAACGACCTGATTGAAGGTCAAGTATTCCGGTCCCCCAATTTCAAACATTTGGTTAAATGTCCGCTCGTCATTTAATCCCCAGACCAGGCAGGTGGCCAGATCTTCTACCCACAATGGTTGCAGTAAACTCTCTCCATCACCGGGGACAAAAAAGAATGTCGGTATGCTGGATATTAACTGAGCCAATCCGGTCGTAAACCCATCGTTGTTGCCGAAAACAATTGCGGTGCGCATTATGGTGAAATCAATCCCACTGCGGCGGATATACTCTTCAGCTATTGCCTTCGCCTTCAAGACTGGATAAGCGGAAGCCCGGTCTGCGCCCAGGTGGCTCACGAAGAACAGCCGCCTCACCCTTGCATCAGCTGCCGCAGCAACAATATTTTGAGTTCCCTGGATATCGATCTCCATTAAGCTGGCGTATGCACCCAGCCATTCAGCTCCCGCAAGGTGATAAACGATATCTACACCAACCATCGCAGCACGCAGACTGCGCTCGTCATTGAGACCACTGATCGCGACCTCAACCGGCAAACTGCGGGGAAGATTCGGGGATTGCGATGAAGCCCGCAACAAAATCCTTACTTTATATCCAGCATCCGCCAGATGGCGCACCAGGGCCTGTCCAATAAATCCAGTCCCGCCAGTTACCAAAATAGTGCTCATATATTAATGGTGGGGTAAACCTCGCCAAAATAGTTTTAGATTTCAGATTACCAGTTGGATTTTCCGGATTATAGCACGCCCACCAGGAGAATTTTGTTATAATCAAAGAGCAATCATTTTCGACTGAATGTTCCACCAGGTACATTTCTCATCAATCCCTGGAACATTCCAGGCAAATATGGAAATCTCAGCAAAAAAACGGACAAATTTCTCAATCATTCTCGACAATAATTTTGGGCAGGGTGGGCAGATGAACCACAGGTTTCTCATTCCAATCGTTATTTCGACCTTCATCCTTCTTTTTGTTATGCTGAGTTTGTATGCTCAACCGGCGAAGGCCGAGATAACAGCTGCTATCTTGGTTTCCCGCACTGAAGGCCTATTCACAGATGAGAATGGTAGTACCGATTCATTTACCATTGTTTTGGACAGCTTACCTACTGCAAATGTTAAGATCGATCTGTATAGCAGCGATGTTTCCGAAGGGACGGTTTCGCCAACCTCTGTGGTCTTCAATAAAAAAAATTGGAATAACCCCCAAACAATTGAAGTCACTGGGATCGCAGATGGCATTCAGGATGAGGATGTTCTCTACCAGGTTCTCGGAACTGTTTCCAGTAAAGATACCAATTTTGAAAATCTCGAGATGCCCGCAGTATCTATCACGAATATTAACGATTCCCTCCCGATTGCTAATGACGATCTCCCCCCAATTAATGGGTATTCACCGATAACTATTTCAGTTTTACAAAACGATTCCGGCTTATTTGACACTCCCCTTCAATTGGGAGTTATCAGCGATCCCCTATTTGGGTCCTATGTCATCAATCCTGCACCTGAAAACACGATAACCTATACACCTTCTCAAACTTTCGCTGGATTCGACCAGTTTACATATTCAGTCTGTGATGGAGATGGAGATTGCTCAAGTGCCTCGGTTATCATCGAGGACCAATCCCCGCCAACCGTGATTTGGGTTTCACCTGTTGAGATTGGTGACACTTTTGATGTCATACATGGAAACATCCGATTGGAGGTTGCCGTTGAAGATAATTTCCAGGTAGATTGTGTCAAATTCCTTCGCTGGGATGCGATGACAAATGTTTATATCGTTTTGGATACAGTTTGCCAGCCTCCATATGCAACTACCATCAACAGCAATTCGATCAACCTGGCCTGGAACCAGATTTTTGCACAGGCAACCGACATGGCAGGAAATTATTCGGACTTTGAGTCGATTTGGATATTCCGGTGGAACCACAGCTATATTCCGCTTCTTTCGCGCTGAGACATCCACTGGCAAATTTCCCTTTTTTTTGCAATCCTGAAGACAATAAAAAATGACCCCAATCCGCCACCACCGATTTGCGGTGATCGAATGGGAGTCATTGAAGATCATTTCCCTCAACCTTTATTTATATTCCATGGGCTTAGGAAATAGATTTATTAACTAGGTTATGCCATATGCAAGTAATAATTTTCTCAAATATTTGTCATGCTGAGTTCCCGTAAAATGGGTCCATAATATCCTGATACCAATGCAAACCAAATCTCAAGAGGTTCTTCAGTTACTCTGCTCCCTCAGGACATTTCCCATTCGCTTATTCCGAATAAAATTGACTAGCATATCGGGTTAGGTACCTTCTTCCCAGGAATTAAGATAGGCGATTTGCTCCTCAGTCAGAATATCAATCTCCACATCCATCGCCTCCAGTTTCAGTTGAGCGATATCTCTGTCAATCTCCTCCGGAACACTGTAAACCTTATTATCCAAACCATCGGCGTTCTTGACCATGTATTCCAAACTCAGCGCCTGATTGGCAAATGACATATCCATCACGCTGGCTGGATGACCCTCTGCAGATGCAAGGTTGATCAATCTGCCCTCACCTAAGATATTGATGGTGCGATTATCTTCCAAAGTGTATTGCTCAACAAACGGTCTCACCAGCCTTTTCTCTTTGGCCATCCCTTCCAGCGCGGGGATGTTGATCTCAACATTAAAGTGGCCGGAATTGGCTACTATGGCACCATCTTTCATCAGCTCGAAGTGATTCTTGTCGATTACATTAATATCGCCTGTCAGGGTCACGAAGATGTCGCCGATTGGCGCTGCCTCCCTCATGGGCATAACCCGGAAACCATCCATGACTGCTTCCAATGCAGGTAGGGAATCGACTTCTGTCACAATCACGTTGGCACCCATTCCCCGGGCTCGCATAGCTAGCCCACGGCCACACCAACCATAACCTGCAACGACAAAATTTCTTCCAGCAAGGAGAATATTTGTGGCGCGAACGATACCATCAATCGTTGATTGCCCCGTCCCATAGCGGTTATCGAAGAGATGCTTTGTCATGGCATCGTTAACCGCCACGACAGGAAAAGCTAATGCGCCATCTGCCGCCATCGCTCGCAAACGGATGACGCCGGTCGTGGTCTCTTCCGTACCTCCAATGACATCAACAAGCATTTCACGCCGATCCTTGTGTAAAGTGCTCACCAAATCCGCGCCATCATCCATCGTCATATGGGGGCGTTGGTCAAGTGCTGCATTGATGTGCTTGTAGTAAGTCACATTATCTTCACCCTTAATGGCAAATACTGGAATTTCGAAATGAGTCACCAGGGCAGCTGCCACATCATCTTGTGTAGAGAGCGGGTTTGAGGCCGTGAGTACGACCTCTGCACCGCCATCATGCAACGTACTCATCAAATTCGCAGTTTCCGTGGTTACATGCAGGCAAGCTGCAATTCGCATCCCCTTGAGGGGCCTTTCTTTTGCAAAGCGCTCGCGGATCAATCTCAACACAGGCATTTCATGTTCTGCCCAGTCTATTCTCCTCCGGCCACCCTCCGCCAGGTTCATATCTTTAACATCATAATTTTCCATCATCAGCTCCAAAGCAGTAATTAACTACCATCTTTATTGAATTAAACGATTAGTTCGTCGAGCTTTCCACGATCATCAAAGTGCAATCGGTAGCGATCGACAAATTCAGCAGGGGTGAAAGCATGCCCTTGTGGTCCTTCTTGTTCGAGGCAGTATGCAGCTGCTACAGTCCCCATCTGTGCGCATAATTCCAGATCCCAACCGTGGGCATATCCGCTCAAAAAACCGCCTCGGAAGGCATCACCCACGCCAGTCGGATCGGTGATTTTGTCTGGTACCACAACTGGAATTTGCGCCTGCTTATCTTTCTGGTAGATAAGCGATCCTTCCTCTCCTAAAGTCACCACGGAGAATTGGGTCATCTCCCGAATCTCATCCACAGACAATCCGGTCCTGTTCTGCACCATCCCAAATTCATACTTGTTGACAAATAATGCCAGAGCACCATCCAATCCTTCCCTGAGCTCGTCATCACTCAAACGTGGAATCTGCTGACTGGGATCGTATATGTAAGGGATTCCCGATTCTTTGCACTCAGCGACATAGCGCACCATGGCTCGTGGATCGTTAGGGGAGATCAACACCAGTTCAGGAGGATCACCCTCCAGATCATGCAAAGACAGGTTCGCAGCGGCAGCCATCGCGCCAGGATAGAAGCTCGCGATTTGTGAATTTGCCAGGTCAGTATTGGCAAAAAACGAGGCGGTGAACTCGCCTTCAATTAACTTGATGCCCGAGGTATCCACACCTCTCCCTTCAAGCACATCCCGGTGGACAGCAAAATCTTCGCCTGCAGTAGCAAAGAGACGCGGGCGTTCCCCTAACAGGGTTAGGTTATAGGCAATATTAGGCGCAATGCCTCCTGGCTCTCGGACCATGCTTTCCACCAGGAAAGATAAACTGAGACATTCCAGGTTATCCGGTAAGATGTGATCCTTGAAATACCCGGGGAATTTCATCAAATAATCAAAGGCGATCGAGCCAGTCAACACGATTTCCATCTACCAATCTCCTTGAGGCTACGCTCAGTTTTGACTCCCTATCACCGCCTGGCGAAGATTCACTTCAAAAGGCGGGTAGACAACCCCATTCTCGGTAACTATCCCGGTAATCAATCGATTTGGTGTTATATCGAATGCCGGATTGCGCGCTTCTGCGCCCTTAGGTGCAACCTGCTCACCTTTAACCTCAATGCCCAAAACCTCATCCTGATTGCGCTCCTCGATGGGGATCAGCTTTCCTTCGGGAATCTCGAGATCGACGGTAGGAGTTGGCACCACAGCAAAAAATGGCACCTGGTTGTCTTTTGCCGCCAGTGCAAGCATGTAAGTCCCGATTTTGTTCGCCACGTCTCCGTTGGCAGCAGCTCGGTCGGCGCCAACCAGCACCCGGTCGACTTTGCCGCTGCTCAAGAAATACCCGGCTGCATTGTCAGTGATGATCTCGTAGGAGACACCGTACTGCTCTAACTCCCAGGCTGTCAGGCGTGCACCCTGCAAACGCGGCCGGGTCTCATCGACCAGCACATGCGGGTTTTTACCCTTTTCATGCGCCATCCTGATCACGCCAAGCGCTGTCCCCCAATCAACAGTCGCCAGGGCGCCAGTGTTGCAGTGATGTATTACGACTTCGTTTTCTCTCATTATCCCAGCCCCATGGGCTGCCATCCGCTTATTGATCTCCACATCCTCATCGGCAATACGCTGCGCCATATCAAGCATGGCAGCTTGCAGCGCGCGGACATCATCAATTCCAGGGTCGTTGGCTACCCCCAACATGCGTTCAATTGCCCAGGCGAGGTTTACTGCCGTTGGGCGAGCCGCCCGCAATACTTGCGCCGCAGCTGCCAGATCAGCTTGCATTTCTGGAACCTTACTGGCAGAAGATGTTTGTGCCGCCAGCGCCATCCCAAACGCGGCCGATGCCCCAATTGCTGGGGCACCGCGCACAACCATCGTTTGGATTGCCTCTGCGACCTGATCGTAATTCGTGAAGCTGACTTCCTGGAATTCTCCAGGCAGCAGCCGCTGATCGATCATCTTAACTTGCTGGTGGGTTTCATCCCAGCTAACCGTCCGCATTTTTATCCCTTTCAAGGTGCCCGTTCTTGGAGACACCTTCCTGTAAAAAGCGGACTGAGTTTAACATGTATAAGATACTTTGTCAAAGTATTGAACTGCAGGGCTAGAATTCCCCTGCTGTCCCCCCATTTCCCGCTTCCAAACGGTTCTCAAGCAATCCGCGCAGGCGTTGGACCTCCTTGTGCTCCT
Organism: Anaerolineales bacterium; assembly: GCA_041558875.1. Classification (GTDB taxonomy): domain Bacteria; phylum Chloroflexota; class Anaerolineae; order Anaerolineales; family UBA4823; genus PFL25. The sequence continues at coordinate 13,394 of JBFFEL010000002.1, read as the reverse complement.
CAAGCAGCATGGCCAGCAAAAAAGTCTCGAAGGGCAGTGCGTGAGCAGCATAGGCCGCCGCAGCCAGGTGTTTGTGAGCTGCGGCAAACAGGTCGTCCAGCGCCAGCTGATCGCTGCGCCGTAAAGCACGCCGGAAGCGGGAAAAGGATTCCTGTTCCTGCAAAAAAGCTTGTGTGATCGAAGGCAGTGTGCGTCCCATAGGCAGTTAGTAAAAACCTCTCTACACTTTTTCCGTGACCCGAGCCTCAGAACAAACGGGGAGGCGGTTTGGGCACATTTGGCTCTAACGTCCAGACCTGACCGGCGGCCCCCAGCAGCGCATCCAGCAGCTCGGGACGACTGTCAGGCGGGCCTGGGCGAGCGCTGATGGCAACCGGCGCCAGACGATTCAGCCGCTGTAATTGAGCCAGGCAATCCTGCAGCAAACGCAAGCTCTCGGCTGTAGATACGTTTTCATCATAAAACGTGGATAGTAAATCCAGGACAAGCGTGGGAACTGGCTCAGCGGGAGTTTGCTTCAGAAGTGCCACCAGCTGGTAGCAGGTAAATGCGCGCGACAGGCGAATGCGCTCCAGGATGGCTGGCAGATCGCCTGTCTGACCACCCAGGGCATGCCCTACCGCCAGGTTGCACCGGTAGACATCAAAACGATTGCCGCCATCCAACAGGCATACGACGCCCCGGCAGGCTAGGCGGGCGATCAGCTCCCACATAATCGCACCACCTGCGTGCGGCGCTATCACCAGCAGTAAATTCCCCGGAATTGGATTGAGCAGCGTGTTCATACCCCTAACTTAGCCCAAATAGATGGGGAAGACAATCCCATTTGCAGGGGAGAGGTAGGGAATGTTCGGAGTAACCGCGCGGGTGAATTGGGGATAAAGGGGGAAAAGGGGCTTTCACTGAAGCCAGGCGCTGAAATCCCAGTCAGCCAGCGCCCGGCGCAATTCCGCCTTACTGTGCAGGTCAAATTTGCGCAATACATTGCGCACATGCGTCTTGGCAGTTTCTGGGGTTATCATCAGCCTGGCGGCAATCTGGCGATTGGTGAAATTCAGGCAGGTCAGGGCCGCCACCTGCTGTTCACGGGGAGAGAGAAACCGCCAACGAGTCACAAGCACATCATCCACCTGACGTCGGGCCAAAGCTGAGCTGAGCAGCTCGGAAGCGATCTCACCGGTACGGCGCTGCTCGCGCTCAGCGAGGGTCTGCAGAGATTGGAGCAGTTCTTCATCCGCATGGAATGCCAGACTTGATGGGGGGTCATATCCCAGAACACGCAGAATTCGCTGCCAGATCGTCATAGAAACAGGCCTTTACTCGTCAGGACAAATGTTATCCACATTATAATAGAACACTTGTTCTCAAGTCAAGTGATCTTGCTCGGATACGGTCCGGTGCGACGTACTTCCAGGTGTTCCATTGATTTCGCAAATAGGATTATTAAAATGCGTCGCACCTGACAAATATCAAGAAAAAACCCGCAGGCTGTTACCTCCGGCCTGCGGGTTTGGATGATCAGCTGACTTTGGTAAAACGCCGTTTTCCGGCCTGCAGCACACCAGAATGCGGAAAAGGCTGGTTCGGATCGTCGAGCACCTCCCCATCCAGGCGGACTCCCTTCTGGCTAATCAGCCGCCGACCCTCACTGCGCGATTTAACCATTCCACTGGCTTCGAGCACATCCAGCACACTCTGCCCACTTCTCAACGCATACTCAGGCATATCTTCTGGTAGATCGTGTTTTTGAAAGACGCGCACGAAATTACGCTCAGCATTCATGGCGGCCTGTTTATCATGGAAGATCTCGACGATCTCGCGGGCCAGTTTCATCTTCGCATCTCGAGGATGCAGGCTCCCATCTGCGATGCCAGCCTCAATTTCGTCGATCTCCGCGGCTGACAGGCGAGTTGCCAGACGAAAATAGACGCCCATAGCCTTGTCCGGAAGACTCATCACCTTGCCATACATATCATCTGGGGGGGCCAGGATGGGGATATGGTTGCCAAGCGATTTGCTCATGCGAACTTCGCCATCAGTTCCAGGCAAGATCCCCATAATGATGGCAATATTGGGTTTTTCACCCAAGGATGTCATCACCTTGCGCGCCGCAGTGACGATGTTGAACAGCTGATCCGTCCCGCCCACCTGGACGTCCGCTTTCAGGGAATAGGCATCGTAACCCTGCATGATGGCGTAGAATGTTTCATGCAAGTATATGGCATCGCCTTTTTCCCAGCGCAGTTTAAAGTTTTCTCGGGAGATGAACTGCTGCAAGGTGAAATTTGAGGCCAGACTGATCAGGTCAGCAAAATTCAACTCGGTGAGCCATTCAGCGTTGTAACGGATAATGGTTTTTTCTGGATCGAGTATATTGAATGCCTGCTGAGCGTACGTTTGTGCATTGTGCTCAACTTCCTCCGGGGTCAGTTGGGGACGGAGCTTATTCTTATCTGATGGATCACCGATCAGGGATGTATAAGTCCCGATCAGGAAGGTCACCTCATGACCCAATTCTTGGAACTGACGCAGCTTACGCATCGTTATCGTATGCCCAAGATGTAGATCGGACCTGGTGGGATCGTACCCACAGTAGACTCTTAATCCGCGCCCCTCATTCTGAGCTTCGACCATTCGCTGGCGAAGCTCATCAGCCATTGCCTCTTTTAATTCTTCATCACCATATTCAGTACCACGCATCAAGTGTGATACCTGTTCTTCGATATTCATATCCACAACTCGTCTCCTCAAACTAGCTTTTCTACCCAACATCAGCGGTGTGCTGCTGAAAGCAAGGGTAAAAGAAAACGCGCCCTCTGCACAGAGGGCGCTGGATGCCCAAAGGCAGAAAAACTACTCTCGCGAATAATAATAACCTTCCTGCTGATTTCCGATATCAATTTGTTTTATCTCTCTCAACTCAGCTCTTTCGAGGATTTGCTCCAACACATGCTCTCCTTCTACAAATCCTGTGCGGCCTAATATCCTTCCATGCGCCTCAACCTCTCCCAGCGTGTGAAACCCAAAATATGAATTTTTACCAAAAACCTGGACCTTCTTCCCCCATTGGGCTGGTAATACTCTCACTTCCTGCACTTCCTTCCAATCCAACTGCTCATTACGCAGACCGTTGCTAAATGCGATCCCCTGCGAATCTATTTTCAGGAATGTATGCCGGTCCATCCAGTTTCCAAGGCTTATTCCGAAGGCAACGATGAGCAATGGGATCCCAAGTATTAGCAGCCAAAAAGATAATGATTGCCCCAGGAATAACAACAGGATCCAGGTGCCATTCACCAATACCGCACTTGACCAGGAGATCAATTCACCCCTTCTTGATACTAACTCCGGTTTGAATACCTGTTCATCAGATCTTGCGTTCATAGGCTAGATTATAAAGGATTTTAGTATTTTAACCATCAATAGGCCTGGCTAAACTGACATTAATCTTGGGTAGGACCTGCTCATTTGCATGCTATAATTCGCAAAGTTAAGGTGAAATTATGTATGATCCTGTACTGGTTTTAAATGCCAATTTCGAGCCACTGAATATCTGTAACACTCGTCGAGCGATCGGATTGATGATGACCAGTAAAGCGACTCTCATCTTGAACGGTCGCGGCTACATCCATACCGTATCGACAAAATTCCCGCGTCCCTCGATCATACGCCTGGAAGTGATGATCAAAAGGCCGCGTATTCGTGTCAAATTGAGCAAGCGTGAGGTTTTGAGGCGAGATAATTTCACCTGTCAATACTGCGGTAATAAAGTGCCACATATGACTATCGATCACATCATCCCGCGCAGCCAGGGTGGAACACACCAATGGAGCAACCTGGTCGCAGCCTGCCCAGCCTGCAATCATCGCAAGGGCGGCAGGACACTTGAACAAGCGCACATGCGACTGCTGCGGAAGCCGGTCGAACCACCATCTTCGGCAGTCTATATCTTCGCCAGGCATTTAACCCAAAATCAGGATTGGATCCCCTTTGTAGAGGGCTGGTAATTAAGTTTTCAGAACTTCCCTTGGGTAAAAAGACCTGGTTTAGAATTCAAACTCCATAAAATCCTCAGCCAAGCCCACTGGACCGCTAAATTCTTGCGCGGCTCTGGCAACGATCCCATTATCTTTAAACCTGCCGTTGGCATAATGGATCAGGAAAAGCTGTTCTGCCCCTGCGCTTTTTGCGATCTCTCCTGCCTGGTCTGCATCTGTGTGACCTAGGGAGGCACCTGTAGATTCGTGGATTAATACTTCAGCGTTTTGAGCTAATTCCACCACTTCCGGGCATGGTTCTGTATCCCCAGAATATGCGAAAACCTTGCCAGAATCGGGAAACTCTATCCTCAGGCCAATATTTGGGATGATATGTCTTACTGGCGAGGAGAAAATCTTCCATTCGTCGTGATCCTGGATCAGAGTCATTGTTTCTTCTGGCAAACGAACCATCTTTACTGGGAAAAAACGCGGCCAGGTATCCCAACCGTAGAGATCCATCATTTTCTCAAGCCTGTCCAGAGTGAAGTCCAGGCCGTAAATCCTCAATTCCTGCTGGCGACCTAACAACCATAAGTCCATCAGAAGCAGTGGAACACCGGAAACATGGTCAGGATGGAAATGGGTCAAGATAAGGTCGGTGATATTTTCAACCTTCAGTCCAGCTTTTTTCAACCTGACAATAGGATTGTTTACACAATCGATCAAGACTAAACGTTTGTCACCAACTAAAGCCATATGGCTGTTTTCATGGTCTTCATCGGGAATTGCATTGGATGAACCGAGAATGATTACTTTTGGCATGTAAATTCCTTATGTTTTATTCCCAGGTGGAGAACTTATTTAACCACCGAAAATCCACGCAGCAACGCGCGGCGTCACGAGAACTTCTAATATTGCTGCACCCAATAAAAGAGGCAGAACCAATCCTACCATTACTTTAGCCCAATCAACCATAGCTGCCAACCAAGATTCACCAATTGTTTTTCCTTGAGAAGGGGAAGCAATTGTTGCTCCAAGACGGAAAATTGCTGCTCCAGCCAGGACGATGGCCGGAATCTCCAATATGCTGTGAGGAATTACAAAGGCCAGCAAGAATAAGAAGGGAGAAAGACCAGCACTGGCTATTGTTGCAGTAAAAAAACCGATCATCAGCACAGGCAAAACCATCACAATTAAGGCCAATACACCAAATGACAGCAGTCCAGCGATTGTTGCCAGGATTATAGTACGCAGATTATTGAACCAAACCAGGGGGATATTGCTGTGTTCGAAGAAACGCAAGTTTTCGTTACCGCTGATCGACCCATCCTTTATTGATTCTGCGTTGATGAACTCAGAAGGGATCACAAACTGATCGGCGAGACTAGCACCTAGCGCCAATCCGGCAATTAATACCACGATAACCAGGAGTGCCGGCAAACGCATTTTTACAAAGGTTTCCTTTAGTTCCGTTCGGTACCATTCCCATGGAGAATTCGCACCTCCGCGAAAATCTTTCCAAAATGAGGAAAATCCCTTGCGCATATTAAAGGAGTCGAATTCTTTTCCTACTAATTCCTCCCGGTTGAAATGAGCAATACCGATTCTCACCAGTAAAACAGTTACAATGATTTCTCCAATTAATGTCCAGAATAAAACCGTATTGTTTGCCCAAACAATAACCGCGCTTTCGGCTTGTAACAGCACTGCCATGGGCAGAATAATGAATACCGCCAACAAGTTTGCTGCGCGCATCGAAGTGGTTTGTGATGAAACCACAACCGCGCCGCTAATCATGATTAAGCAGTTGGTGGTAGCTAGGGCAAAGATCTGGAGTAATAAGCCAATCTCTGGGAACCATATTCCCTGAATATATACCCATACCAGATAAAGCAGCATACCAAGATAGCTGGCCACTAATGAGGGTATTAATGCAGCCAGCAATTTTCCAAAGTAAATCTGGAAATCAGATAATGGGCTGCTCAATAGGGGTTCTAAAGAATGGCGCTCTTTTTCACCCACAAAACTCTCTAGCGCCAAAACTAGGGCAACTGTCACCGGAAAAAAACCAACAACCATTAGCAGAAATGGAAATACCTGATCTATTTCGATTTGGGCTCCATATCGATCTGCAAACTCAAGAAAACGCCCTGCGGCGTAGTTCATCAAGAGCGGCAGCATGATGATGAGGAGCAAGATCGGGCTGATTATGCGCCAATCACGGAAGTGATCTCTTACCTCCCGACGGGTGATTACCAATGCAGGTCGCATTCTATCCATCAGCGGATGTCTCCAGAAGGATTGACTGAGGTTCATTCATCACCTGCAGGTAAATTTGTTCTAGGCTTCTTGGTACCTCTTCGAGACTCACCACCTTTAACCCCCGATTGAGCAAGTACTGTAAAACCAGCGGATTATCAAACTCGGGCTGAGAAGAGCGATAACGCAGCCAATTCTCTCCACGAGCACTGATCTGCAGGTTCCCAGGCAAACTGAGATCGTCCAAACTTGAGGAGACTCCAATACGGACCTCATATACCGCCGGACCAAGCAATCGTTGTCTCAACTCATCAGGAGATCCATGTGCAAGTATCTTTCCATAGCGGATAATGGCGATTTTGTCAGCTAATTCTTCGGCTTCAGACAGGTTATGGGTACAAAGGATAACCGCTCGATCAGATGAGCGGAGGGCTTGGATGGCATCCCGAACCAGTCGCGCACTCTGCGGATCCATTGCTGAAGTTGGCTCATCTAAAAGAAGGACCGGCGGTTCATGCAGCAGCGTGCGTGCTAACGACAGTTTCTGCTGCATGCCTCGCGAGAATTTTCCCACCCGGCGGTGTTTGAATGGCGCTAAACCAAATCTCTCCAGCAAGTCGTTCGCCCGTTTTTGACGGCTGGGCTGGTCGATCCCGTATAGCTGCCCAAAGAAGTCCAGGTATTCAGCTGCTGGCATGCGAGAATACAACCCGTGGTGTTCGGTCAGGACACCAACCGATGCGCGTACCTGGTCAGCCTGCTGGACGATATCGTATCCAGCTACGCTCGCCCACCCCCGGGTGGGCCCCAAAATTGAGGTCAGCATGCGAACCGTGGTTGTTTTTCCGGAACCATTCGGTCCCAGAAGTGCTAACACCTCGCCCGCCCCAACTTTAAGATTTACCCCATCAACAGCAATGAAATCCTCAAATTCTTTGCTGAGGTCTTCAGTGACGATCATAATCAATTGGCGATGAACAAATAACTATTCTTGTGCCTCAACGGCTTCAACATTCGAACCACCCCGTTTACGGTGTCGCCAAATAAATAAGCCTGTTGCCACAAGCGCAACCAGCAACATCAAGGTTTGATTGATATTAATCCCCCCCACCCGTGCTGGATCGAGGCGGAGGAATTCAAGTAGGAATCGACCCAACGGATAGGTGATTAAGTAAATTAAGAATAGATCCCCGTCTATCAATCGATCATCGTATTTTCTGCCCAACCAGAGCAGCAAAATGACAATTCCGAAATTCCATAATGATTCATACAAGAAGAGAGGGTGATAGGTTGCCTGGTCTTCGAAACCTGGTAAACGATTCTGAGGTTGTATTTCAATCGCCCAGGGGAGAGTACTCGGACTACCGTAAAGCTCCTGGTTGAAAAAATTTCCCCAACGTCCAATCGCCTGACCTAAAGCCAATGCTGGAGCAACCACATCCAACCAAAAGGCAAAATCGAGCTTTCTCCTGCGGGTGAAAATATAGAGTGCCAGCAACCCACCGATAACTGCTCCAGGGATACCCAGGCCGCCTGCGCGAATATTGATGGCATCAAGCGGATGGGTGAGGTAGTACATTGTCGTATATCCAGCTGCGACCATAGACGCGGGAGGGGTGAAAATATGCCAGAGGCGAGCGCCAATAATGCCACCGATTAACACCCAGACCAACCCATCCCAAACGATCTCGCTGCTGGCGCCTTTCCTGCGAGCTTCCACGGCAGCTAACCAAGCTGCTGCTACTGCCCCAAGCATGATAATTATCCCGTAGTAGTAAATAGTTATCTGCCCAATCTGAATGCCCATCTAACTCTCCTTGTTGCTACCTCGGGTTTGGCGGCGAACATCCCAAATTCTTTGCAGGGCGGTTATGTTGGCTAAAATGGCGATGATCCAAAGACCAACCAAGGGGATGTTAAACACCAGCGTAGGGGCTAATACCAGATAACGCTCCATACGGGTGAGAATACCAACTTTTGTATCATATCCAAGGGAGGAAGCGCGGGCACGCACGTAGGAAACAAGCACCGAACCCGCAGCTGCCAAATATGTCACAAGGGCTGCAGTCCAATTCCCCTGCAGGACATAATAAATAAGCAAACCCCCAAAAATCACTAATTCTGAGTAGCGATCGGTAACCGAATCGACAAATGCTCCGAACTCGCTGGGCTCTCCCCGTAATCGAGCCATGGTACCATCCAGCGCATCCACCGGGCCCATCGCCAGAATGATTAAACCCCCGGCAGTCATCCTTCCTTGAGCCAGCAGGATCGCTCCGACAGTATTGCCGATTAATCCAAGGATCGTCATCGTATTGGGCATTAACCCGATACGATTCAAAAATGCTCCGATCGGATCTAATACCCCCCGGAATCGAAAGCGCATTTGGTCGGTAAAAGTAATTCGTTTTTTATCCTCTGAAGCCTGTTCCACTTTATGCAAATCCTTTTATTAACATTAATTTTTTTACGATCCGTTATGCTAACTTAATGGAGGGAGACTGTCAAGCAGACAGATCGTCATCAGGTCCAATTAACACCTCCCGCTCCCTGCCTCCACCCTGCGAAGGTCCAACCACACCCAGTTCTTCCAATTCATCAATAAGGCGAGCCGCACGCGGGTAACCTATGCGCAGCCTTCGCTGCAACATCGATGCACTTGCCCTTTGGGTCTCCTGCACAATGGCAATGGCTTTGTCGATCAACTGATCTTTTTGAGCCAAGATCGCTTCCTGTTCAAGCAATGCATCCCATGGCGGAGCCTGGCTCTCATCCAAGGGATGAGTTTCCTGCCAAAATGTGATCGCCCGTTCAATCTCCTCATCAGAGACCATCACACTTTGAGCTCGCAATGGTGAACCCGCTTCTGGCGGTAAAAAGAGCATGTCACCCCGGCCAAGTAAAGATTCTGCACCGGTCGTATCCAGAATAACTCTTGAATCAACAGATGACGCCACAGCGAAGGAGATTCTGGCTGGAAAATTCGCCTTGATCAATCCAGTAACCACATCCGTGCTGGGACGCTGAGTAGCGACAACCAGGTGAATACCCGTTGCGCGGGCCATTTGCGCGAGACGCACAAGGGCTGGCTCAGTCTGCTCAGGAGCAGACATCATTAAATCAGCCAGCTCGTCGATCATCAGCACAATATGTGGCAGTGTCTCACCATCTCGCTTGCGGCGCATTTTCTTATTGTAAGTATCGATATTGCGTGATCGGGAGACTTCCAGCAGCTTGTAACGGTGATCCATCTCTGCGACCACCCAGCGTAGAACTCCTAAAATCCGCTCCAGGTCGGTCTCAACTTTTCCATACAAGTGCGGCAGCCCATTGAAACGCACCAGTTCGACCATCTTCGGATCGATCATTACAATCTTTAAGTCTTCTGGAGTGTTATTCATCACCAGACAGGCGGTTAAAGCTGCAATACAAACTGATTTTCCGGATCCAGTAGTCCCTGCGATCAGCAGATGGGGCATACTCGCCAGATCAGCTACAACAGCCTGGCCAGACACATCTCTTCCCAGGGCAATTGTCAATGGAGAACCAAATTGATAGAATGCCTCCGTCTCTAAAATTGGTCGCAGGCGGACTACGGTGGAACGCGTGTTGGGAACCTCGATACCAATGTATGGTCGTCCTGGCACTGGAGCCTCAATGCGCAGGCTAGGGGCAGATAATGCCAGCGCAAGATCGCGTGAAAGGGAAGAGATCTGAGCCACACGCACCTTTTGACGGGTGATCTCTTCTTCGGTGCTCCCCTTTTCAACAAATCCGGGTACGACGGCAAATTGGGTCACAGTCGGACCTACCTGAAAATCAACAACCTGGGCAGGGATACCAAATTCAGCCAGGGTTTTTTCGATTAACCCGGCAGTCAAATTGATGTTTCGTTCATCTGGTTTGGCGGATTGCTCATCGATCAACAACTCCAAATCAGGCAGTCTCTCATCCCGCACTGGCGGTTTTGTCATCTTCTCATCATTGACCTGGATCTTGAATTTCTTACGGTATTCCGCCGGAAGTCGGGTAGGTTTCTTGCGGGGTGGCTTTTCTACTGCAATCTCATCTCCAATACTTACCCCGGTGTCGGAATCGATAAGTTCACTACTACCAGTTTCAAATCCTTGCGCCAGGCGTCCAAGAAAAGCTACCGCACCCGTGCCAATAAGAATAGAGAGTAATATCACCACTGATAATATCAAGATCAACAACCAACTCGGCCGGATAAAAGTCCCCATCAATTCCGCCAAACCCCAACCAACCAAACCGCCATCCAAACCCTGCGATGCTCTCTCTAGAGAACTGTTTCCATAAATTGCGAGTAGAGCGAGCAAGGCAAAAGCTCCGATTTCTAAGGTCAGAATCCGCCCCCAACCCATTTTTTCGACTGTGTTCGATCTTTGGACTATCAAGACAATACCCACACCAAATGCGATCGGGATGAACAAATAACTACCCATTCCAAACCATCGTTGCAAGAGTTCTGCCCACCAGGTAATAACCGTCCCATTTGTCAAGTCCATAAATGCCAGGAGTGTCAGCAACCCTATGGTTAAGATCAAGACACCGAGGATATCCCAAATATAGCGCTGCATCTTTCCTAAGAAGCGTAAAGAGGCATTTGCTATTTGAGAAGAGTCCTCCAACTCCTGGGTTCGACTTGCCTGGTTGGCATCTTTTGGATATTTCTTGGCCATGGTAAAAACCTACTAATATTGCGGCCCTTCCAACCGTTTGTTCTCTGTCACCATATTTATTGATTAATCTGCTAGAGTCTCCTCACCTTCAATTTCCTGGCTTTTTGTTTCACTACGGGAGGCAATATAGATTCCAGCGAGAATAAGTATAGCACCAATTATTTTCAGCAAAGTAGGGGTTTCATCCAGCAGAAAATAAGCCAGCACCGCCGAACCAATAGGTTCACCCAGCAAGGTGATCGAGACAAATGCTGCCGAAAGATAACCAAGAGCCCAATTGAAGCTAGAATGACCAAATATTTGTGGTACCAGGGCTAAGAGGATAAACCAGAGATAAGTTTGGGGAGGATAACCGGTTGCGGCTTGACCAGAAGCAATCATTATTATTATCAGCACGAGAGCTGCGATCCCATAAACGACGAAGATATACGGTACAAGGGATATCCCAGCCCTCAACTTTCTGCCGATCAACAGATATCCTGCAGCCATCCATGCTCCGGTTAATGCCAGCAAATCCCCGATAAAAGCGTCCCCGCGGATAAAATCGTTAAAGGAGGGGCAAATCATTCCCCAACTTTGCACAGTGCATACGTCGCTTATTCCGACCACAATAACTCCAAAAAAAGCCATTCCCATGCCGATTAAAATTGGCCTGGTCATAGGCTCTTTAATGGTGATGGGGGAGAGAAGCGCAACCCACAAAGGTGCTGTCGAGACTAAGACAACAGAACTGACAACCGTGGTGAATTCCAATGAGGTGATCCAGGTTGCGAAATGAAGAGCTAAGAAGATGCCTGAACCAATTGCCAACCTGCGGTCGTTTCCCCGAATCCCTTTGAGTTCAGCTCGATTCTTGATCAAAACGACTGGCGCCAAAAAAAGTGTCGCCAAACCCAAGCGATAGGCTGCGATCACAATTGAGGGGGCATACACCTGGGCATATCTAACAAAGATCGAACCTGTGGAAACCGCCAGGATGCCGAAAATGATCACCAGGATCGGTGGCAGGAATGGTTTGCCAGGTGACTCACTCATGGATGGAGGTAACAGAAATCTTGACAGGTATTAAAGCGATGATACAATCCTAAAATATTGACTTCCGATTATGCTACATCACAAATCACTAAACAGTCAACCCTAATAAATTCATATCTTAAATAAAGGAGATAGCGATGACTTTTGAACTACCTTCACTTCCATACGCCTACGGAGCTTTGGAACCATCCATTGATGCGATGACAATGGAAATTCACCATGGAAAACATCATAACGCATATGTAAGCAACCTGAACGCAGCACTGGAAAAACACCCAGAACTTGCTGGTAAATCTCTTGATGAATTAGTAACTGATTTAGCAAGAGTCCCCGAGGATATTCGCACCGCGGTGCGCAACAATGGTGGTGGTCATTTCAACCACAGCCTGTTTTGGACGGTCATGTCACCCGATGGTGGTGGAGAACCCGGCGGTGCACTTGCTGCAGCCATTGGAGAATCCTTTGGAGATTTTGCTGCTTTCAAGGAGACCTTTGCCAAGGCAGCCGCTACCCGTTTTGGAAGCGGATGGGCCTGGCTCGGAGTTAAGAATGGCAAACTTGCTGTCCTTTCAATGCCAAACCAGGACGTACCAATGATGGAAGGGTTGACTCCTGTGCTTGGAATTGATGTATGGGAACATGCATATTACCTTAAGTATCAAAACCGCCGTCCCGAGTATGTCGCCAATTGGTGGAATGTGGTAAATTGGGATGAGGTGGCTCGCCGATACGCTGAAGCGACATAAATAACTGAAGACTTCACTGTCTGCGAATAGGATTTGAGGTAAAATTAACTAACGACATTCCGGTTTAATCAATCTCTAGGATTGGGAGGTTCATTCAATGACTTACATTATCACTAGCTTGTGCTTGCGAGATTCTGGGTGTGTTGATGTCTGCCCGGTTGAGTGCATCGTGCCTGGGAAACCAGTCGAGGAATGGCCCTGGTACTACATCGATCCAGATACTTGCATTGACTGCGGGGCTTGCATTCCTGAATGCCCATTCGAAGCGATCTTCGTTGAAGACGAAGTGCCTGATGCTTATGAGGCCAAAGGCGGCGAGCAGCTCAGCATGCCTAAAGGCACCGCGGGGTTCGATGAGGAATACGACGGATCCAACCATCAGGGCGAGCCTGTTCATCTCGAGAGCGTCCGCACCCTCGAAGCTGGCGAGACCATTGATCTGACTCAGGATATTCAACCTAACTATGATTACTTCCAGGATGGCCCGGGGTACAGCGCCTTGGATTAACTGGAAATCGACTAAAAATCCGACCCGCAGGGCAAATCCTGCGGGTCATTGTTTTAATTGATTTCGGGGCTCGTTTATTTACTAATTATCGATCGCGCAGCTCCAGATTCCCGACCCCCATATCAACTGTGATGTTCAATTCTGGTCCCTCACCAGGCATCATATA
>JBFFEL010000001.1:0-119454 GCA_041558875.1 Anaerolineales bacterium | reverse complement strand
GCTCCACCTGCCGCGGTTGACCGGTCGCAAAGCGAAACGGTTGAGACAAAACCGGCAGCTATTGAAGAGGAAGCTCCAAGCGCCAGTCTCAACCCTTTAAAAATCTTTGGTCAGGCTTTCCAACCGACGGAAAAAGCACAAGCAGCTGAATCCGATTTGAGCATTGTGGCCCAAATCGACGAGATTCTACAGGCAAAACTGGCAGGCACTCACCTAGAGGACCAGGGTATTCACCTGGTTGAAGGATCCGATCAAAGCATGGTAATCCAGGTAGGACTGCAAAGCTATTCCGAAATAGAGGCAGTCCCCAATGAACAGGTGCGCCAGCTTATTCGGCTGTCAGTCGCTGAGTGGGAACAGAGCCTGGGGGATTAAATCTTTTACTGTGTCGAGATATTTGTAGTTTAGGGCTTGCCCCGCTTTTTGTGGGGGCCTTGTGCCTGTCAAATCCAACCAAGACGCCCACAAAAGCCTAAACTACATTTTCATTTATTTACACCGGGAATAAAGTTCATTTACGGGGAATTGGAATAATCTTGGAATTCCCTTTTTAAATCTGCTACCAGGATTTCTCTTTCATCAATGGGTAGGAATGCTGCTTGGGCCGCCGCGGTGATCCGATCCTGGATTTCAGTCCTGGTTAGCCCGATTATGTCCCTGGCGAGAGCATACTCGCTACCGAGTGTGATCCCGGAAATTCCTGGATCGTCGGTGTTAATCGTTGGATTGAGACCAGCCAGGATCATTCTATTTATGGGGTGCTCATCAAGCGCGGCTACCACACCGGACTGGTAGTTACTGGTGACACACACTTCAAAAGTAATATCTCGATCGCGGGCGAAGGTAGTTACTCCTTGATCCTCCAAAACACGAACCCCGTGGCCAATTCTATCCGCCTCAAATAATTCGATCGCTTGGGTGATATTCTCAGCAGGACCCCACTCGCCCGCATGAATGGTGATCTTCAGACCTGACTGGCGAGCCTCCTGGAAAATTGGCGCAAAGGGAGACGCGGAGAAATTGGCTTCATCACCAGCCAGATCGAGACCAACGATCATCGAGTCGTGCCGGTCGGCAGCCTCCTGGGCGACCTGCGTGGCGAGATCGAGGCTCTCGTGACGGTTAACGCTGGGGATCAACCGGATTTTTATCCCATAATTGGCCTGAGATTCCATCGCAGCTGCGCTGACCCAATCCATGACCTCGCCCAGGGAATAATTGCCAGCTTTCCCCAGAGTTGAGGGGGTAAAGCGCAGCTCGAGATAGATGACATTATCCGCAGCCGCATCAGCGATAGCCTCCTCCGTGATGCGCGTGATGATCTCCGGAGAACGGTAGAATTTCCGCAGGACCTCAAACTTGGACAAGAAATTTCGGGAAGTGCGTGGGTCGGTTTGGATAACCTGCACCATCGGCTGCAGCTGATCCAGGTCTGGCAGGTCGAGATCGTGTTCGCGCCCCACATCCATGAGCGTGGACAAACGGAGGGAACCTTCAAGATGGCGGTGCAGATCGACCTTGGGTAAAGCCTGGATAAATTCAGTGGGGATGGATGGCATGCTTGCTGGCAGGTTATCTGCGTCTGCGCCGGCGACGCTTTCGCTTACTCTTTTTCTTTTCTCCACCATCTGTACTGCTTTGACTGGTCTCTGGGACCGGTGTGACTAATTGTGGGGGTGCCTGCGGCGCGCTGACAGTGGTTTGCACGCTGCTCATATCACGCGGGCGATAAATGAACATGCGCGTGACCACTCCCGTGCGTGTGTTATCAAGCAGCTCACGGAACATCTCAAAGGCGCGATTCTTATACTGCACCAGTGGATCCCGTTGGGCATAAGCCTCCAGGCCGATTGAGACGCGCAACGCCTCCATGCTGGTCAGATACTCCACCCATAATTCGGATATCACACTCAGCAACAGCTGGCGGTAAATCTCAGTCAGCGCCTGGCGGCCTAACTCGTCTACAACCTTGATCCGTTCTCCTGCTGAAATCTCCTTGATCGGCCTGCTGCTGATCTCTTTGAATCGGTCTTCACCGAAGAGAGCCAGTAAACCATTCTGCGTTGTCTCATCCATATCACCTGGATTGGCATCAGCAACCCGGCTCAACTCGCTGGTTCCCCAAAGGAAACGCATCGCGGATTGTGCGCCTTCGAGATGCTCAAGCACTCGGTTTGTGACTTCTTCGGGATCTTCATAAACTAGCAGCTCGGCCGCCCGGTAAATATACGTCAACCGGGTCGTTCGTCGCCATACCCTGCGGTGAGTTTTCTTGTCAAAACTGGCCCGGGCTCCTTGGGGCATCTGGATCAGGAGACCTAATACCTGTCCCTGGTTGAGGTCCGCATTATTATTGGCGAGTAATTTCTTCAGGTCGACCGGGATTTGTCCCTCCCCGTTTTCCCCAATTAACCGCTGGTGCCGTCTTTCAAATCCATCCTCTATGGTATCCAGGATCTGATTGGTGAGCATGTCCCAGTCTTCTGCATACAGATCAGATTTCTTTACTTCCAGGTTTTCCTCCAGGCGTCTCTCAACCGCGCCAATTAAACGGATCACGGATTGGTCGATCAGCGCTCCAGTTATTTGTGAGTGAATGGTATCCATTACCTCGTCAGGATCCTCTTTGAGCGCTCGCTGTTCAGAAGGGGAAAGCTTGATGGGAACTCGAACTAGGCTGGTGAGCTCTTCAACGAGCTGGTTTGGACTACGGATATCGGTCTCATCCTCCATCTCCAGCCCTTCCAGGAATGTGTCCGCCATCTCCAATCGCTCTTCCAGATGATCTTCGAAGCGTTGGCGGGTCATGTCCAGCAGGTTGCCCACACTGACCAGGACATGGTCTTGTTCCGCTTGCAGGCTTTCGGAGGCCAGATCAACTAATGCTTTCTGCGCAGATTGGCGATCGATGAGTTTTGGAGCATTCCCATCTGCAGCAGGCTGGTAACTGTCGATGGTAGATTGCTGCCCAAGGATATGGTCGACGAGCAGCCGTTGGGTGTATGAAGGATAGACGAATCCGTCGACGGTAAGCGGTGGTTGGATCTGATCAAGCCAGGCCAGCAACCGCCATGGCCCTTCCGGGTCTTCCAGGGCCTCAGGTACCCGCTGCATGACCTCGGTCTGCAGCATTTCCGTGACGTCTTCGCTGAGATCGTCTTTTACGAAGATCAGATCGCGCTGATCATAGATCTTCGCTCGCTGCATGTTGAGCACATCATCATATTCGAGCAGGTGTTTGCGGACATCGAAATTGGCGCCCTCAACCCGGCTCTGTGATTGTTCAACCAGGCGGCTGACCAGGCCAACTTCAAGTGGCATTGCATCGTCGATTCCCATACGGACCATCATCGCCTCGGCCTGCTGGCCGCCGAATAGGCGCATCAGCTCGTCTTCCATCGACAGGTAAAAGCGTGATGATCCCGGGTCTCCCTGACGGGCAGCTCGACCGCGCAGCTGGTTGTCAATGCGGCGCGACTCGTGGCGTTCCGAACCGATCACATGTAAACCGCCCAGATCACGCACACGTTCCATGTCATCGATGTATTTTTGAAAGTAATCAACTTCCGCCTGGTAAATACCATAATCACTGGGATCAATGGACATAACAGCCTGATATTTTTCTTCCAGGGACATGTCATAGGGATCATCGTAGTTACTACGTTTGAGGATGCGGCTGATCGATCCGGTGATCTCCTCGGCAACCTCACCCCCGAGTTTGATATCTACGCCACGGCCAGCCATGTTAGTGGCGATGGTCACCGCGCCAAAAGAACCTGCTCCGGCGATGATCTGGCTCTCTTCGGTATGCTTGCGTGCATTGAGCACCTGGTGTGGGATGCCAGCCTGCAGGATCTCTCCTAGGCGGATGCCATCTGAAGCCGTGAGACCTAAAATTCCGAGTAAACGCCCCAGATTTTCTGAGGCCTGAGGGTTAAAGGAGATATCCAGATCGCGCGCCATTTTTCGCATCTGGGAAGTGGGCAGCTTATCCAACGGCTCGTTGAGATATTCAAGCTCTGGAACAGAACGACCATCCTCCTCCCGGTTGTTGGTTTCCATCCAGGCATCGCGCAGAATTGCCACCGTAGCTAATCGGCGGACCGGTTCTGCCCGCAATCTGGATGAGATGCGGTCGGAAAGTTCTACGGAGGTAGTGCCAACCAGGATCGGACGTCCCTGAGTATGGAAGCGCATAATCTCCGTCGTCAGTGCGCGCAGCTTGGCTTCTTCCGTGCGGTAGACCACGTCAGGGTAGTCCTTGCGCTTCCAGAAGAGGGCTTCGTCCTGCGCGTCATTCTTGTCTGCATAGTATGTGTACTTGTAACCCTGATCGTCCCGGTCCTGGAGCTCGATGAGGTCGGTCTCGGGACGAGAGGCAATGTATTCCAAATTGGTGGGAATTGGCAGTACCTCGAGTTTATAGATCTTGTTGAATTCCTCCGACTCGGTGAGCGCCGTTCCGGTCATACCAGAAAGCTTCTCGTACATGCGAAAATAGTTCTGGATTGTGATCGTGGCATAAGTGACATTTTCACGCTGGACCTTCACGCCCTCTTTTGCTTCTACGGCTTGGTGCAGACCATCTGACCAGCGTCGACCCGGCATCAGGCGGCCGGTGAACTCATCGATGATCACGACCTTACCGGCCTGGACCAGGTAATCCTTGTTGCGCCGGAAGAGATATTGGGCGCGCAAGGCCTGTTCCAGGTAGCCCATCAGGCGGGCCTGTTCGGGGGTAACATCTTCAGGTCGTTCTGGATCCCGTAAAGGCATATCCAGCAGGCTTTCCACGTGAGACTCGCCGATCTCCGTCAGGGTTATCGTGCGATCCTTCTCGCTGAGCTCAAAATCCTCTGCATTGAGCCCTTTGACAACCTGGGCCATGCGCAGATACCACTCGGTATCATCGTGTGCAGGTCCGGAGATGATCAGCGGGGTGCGGGCTTCATCAATCAAGACGTTGTCAACCTCGTCTATGATGGAGTAGACATGGCCGCGCTGAACTCGATCTTCAAGGCGCATGGTCATGTTATCGCGCAGATAGTCGAAACCAAATTCGTTGTTCGTGCCGTAGGTGATATCGGCCGCATAGGCCTCCCTGCGGAGAACCATATTCAGGTTGTGCTGATCTTCGTGGGGGGATTCTCGTTCAAAATCAACCAGGAAGGCCTTTTTGCCGTTCTCGGTTCGGGCTGCCATTTGCAAGACACCGACGCTGAGACCTAGGGCTGTGTAAATCACGCCCATCCAACGAGCATCCCGGCGGGCGAGATAGTCGTTTACCGTGACCAGGTGGGTTCCCCTGCCAATTGGCGTATCATCAAGCGGGATGAATTCCCAGTTTTGAGCGTCCGATCCCCATTTTTTTTCCGCCAATGCGGTCCAATCCGGATTGAACTGCAGGGCATTCAAATAGATGGGAAGGGTGGCGACCAGCGTTTTTCCTTCACCGGTGCGCATTTCTGCGATGATCCCGCTGTGAAGCGATATACCACCGATCAGCTGCACGTCATAGTGACGCTGTCCAAGCGTCCTTTTGCTGGTCTCCCGCACAACTGCAAAAGCTTCGGGGAGTATATCCTCTAAAGTCTCGCCCAGGGCTAGGCGGCGGCGAAATTCACCCGTCATTGCGAACAGCTGATCGTCGCTGTAAGCCTCGTATTTGGGCTCTAAACTGTTGATATAGTCAACTGTTTCCGAAAATTCATCAATTTGGCGTTTATTGGGGTCACCCCCAAAAACGCGAACTATCCTATTTAGCATAATACGTTTAATTTACCCGATTTTGATTAATGTTTTCTGGTCTGGCGATTATAGCATAGTTAGAAACTCGATCCTTTTTCCTGAATCAAGTCTAATTCCCTAAGGAATTGACCGCTTTGAAGGGGAATTCTGTTATGATCGGCATCTGGTGACATTTTTTGTATCAATCACAGATCGTTGACGCAATTCGTTGATTGAAATAAGGAATTTGATGAAAACTTTCTTTAAATCATTTCGAAAACCAGCTGAGGAAAATTTTATAACAATCGTCTCGGGTCTCCCGCGATCTGGGACTTCGATGATGATGAAGATGCTTGAGGCAGGCGGGTTGCCACCGCTAACCGACAATATACGGGCAGCCGACGATGATAATCCCAAGGGGTATTACGAGTTCGAACGAGTGAAGAAGATGCCAGATGGGGATACATCGTGGGTAGAGGACGCCCAAGGTAAGGCGGTTAAAGTGATCTCGGCGCTGCTCGAGCACCTTCCGTCGGAGTATTCATATCGCGTGTTGTTCATGCAGCGAAAAATAGATGAGATCCTCGCCTCCCAGACAAGAATGTTGATCCGTTCTGGAAAACCAACTGGTGAAGTAACCGACGAGCAGTTGACCGAGATGTATGGAAAACATCTGGCGAAGGTGACCGCCTGGCTTGTTGAGCAGCCGAATTTTTCTGTTCTGTACCTGGATTATGGAACTGTTTTAGCCAACCCCCAAAAGTACGCCGATCAGGTGAACCAATTTCTTGGGAGTTCTTTGGATGCGAATGAAATGGCAGGCGTAGTAGATCCAGAACTATACCGCCAGCGCAGATAACTGAATTTATGCGTCAATTCTCCAATTACTGATATCTAATACCCAATATCCAGTACTAAATATCAACCTCGATGTTCAAAGATCCTTAGCCAAAAACCAACCTCCACACCTGAGCGATGATAAAGGTTATCCCAAATCCCATCGCCAGGGGGAGAAAAGCAGCAACGGCAGTCCATTTCCGGCTGCCGGTTTCTTTATACATGGTGTAGAGAGTCGTGCTGCAGGGATTATGGACTAAGCTGAAGAGCATCAGGTTAACTGCGGTCAGCAACGTCCAACCTCCGGCGACCAGGATGGCTTTGGTGCTCTCCAGGTCCGCTTCGAACATCACCCCGGCACCTTCCCCGGCCCCAGTCAAACCAGTTACCAACACAGTCAACATCAAAACGGTCGGAATGACAATTTCGTTTGCGGGTATGGCGATGATGTAGGCTAGTAGAATTATCCCATTTAGTCCAATCAGAATACCCAATGGATTCAAAAAATTGATGAAGTACTCAGCCAGACTTTGCCCGTTGATCGTGATATTGGCGACCAACCAGATCACAGCTCCTGCGGGCGCCGCAAAGACCACTGCCCGCCAGAGGACAAAGATTGTGCGATCGATCAGCGAAGTATAAATGGTTTGCAAGATGCGGGGTGGGCGGTAGGGCGGCAGCTCCAGACTGAATGAGGAAACCTCACCTTTGAGCACGGAGCGACTCAGGAACCAGGATACGCCGAAAGTTAACATCACTCCCAGCACTGCGATTCCCACCACGACCAGGGCGGAGACAATTCCGGCCAGGTAGGCTGGCATGAGCGCTCCGATGAAGATGGCCGCGATCAAGATTTGTGTCGGCCAGCGCCCGTTGCAAAGGGCAAAATTGTTGGTGAGCATCGCGATCAGGCGCTCACGCGGGCTGTCAATGATGCGCGTCGAAATCATCCCCGCCGCGTTGCAACCAAAACCCATCATCATGCTCAGTGATTGTTTACCGTGAGCCCCGGCTTTCTTGAAGACATTATCCAGGTTGAACGCCACTCGCGGCAGGTATCCGAAATCCTCCAGCAAGGTGAAGAGCGGGAAGAAAATAGCCATCGGTGGAAGCATCACGCTGACAACCCAGGCGGTTGCCAGGTAGACGCCATCGATCAAGATGCCCTGCAACCACCAAGGAAAACCAAGACTGGTTGCTGCGGCATTAAGAGCTGGATATATCGTCCCGATCAGGAGGTCTGAGATCATGCGGGAGGGGACGTTCGCCAGTGAGATGGTTATCCAAAACACCAGCGTGAAGAGCAAAATCATCAATAAGAATCCCCACCGGCGACTGGTGACAATCCGGTCAATTGAGCGATCCAGATCAAAGCGTGGTTTTTCACCAGGACGAGTCACCGCCCGATCAGCTATCTCGGCTGCGTTGGTATACAGGGCTTCCATTATTTTCTCGTGGAAGTCTTTGCCCACCTCCCAGCGGAGTGCTTGGGCAGTAGCCAGGATCTCTCGTGAGTCAATCTCTTTCGATTGGTTCATGGAGAGGTCTCCAATTTTAAGTCTGAACTGATCGCAGGTGCCCTTCCAGTTTGAGGAGCCAGGTCACCTAGTTCACCTTTTTGGACGGCCTCAATCAAGCGCTCATCTCCATCCAGGAGTCTCAAAGCTACCCAACGGGCATTTGGCAATCCGGGGTAGGCTTGGTTGAGCTGTTCAACCAGGATTTGAATAGCCTGCTTTAATTCAATCGGTTCATTCTCGAAGCGTTTTGGCTTACAAACTGTTTTTCCGGTGGCGACTTCGCTGATGGTCTGCAGCAATTGATCTAAACCACCATTTGATCGCGCTATTGTGGGTACAACCGGCACGCCTAAATCCCGCGCCAGGCGGCGTTCATCGACCTGTAAACCATGCCGTTCAGCTTCATCCATTAGATTCAAACAGACAATCACCCGATCGGTGATCTCCAAGACCTGGAGCGCCAGGTTGAGGTTGCGTTCCAATCTTGTAGCATCCACCACGACTACCGTGACGTCAGGTTGGCCGAAGAGGATAAAATCCCTGGCGATCTCCTCGTCCAGGCTGGTCGCCAGCAGCGAGTATGTGCCGGGCAGATCGACAAGTTTATAGCGGTGGTCACCGTATTCAAAACCGCCCTCAGCCCGGGAGACCGTCTTTCCAGGCCAGTTGCCGGTGTGCTGGCGTAAGCCAGTCAGGGCGTTAAAAACAGTGCTCTTACCGGTATTTGGATTCCCAGCCAGCGCGATGACATAATCCCAACCCTGCATATCAAGACCCAATTTCATCAGGTTGGCTGCGTTGTGCATGGGGCAGGTTTCACACTGCTCCGGGTTGATGTCAGGATTCATAAGGAAGAGCCTCAAATTTGGTTTCGACTTGGATCAGGTTGGCTTGTTCTTTGCGTAAGGCGATCAGAGCCCCGCGAATTTTATAAGCAGTCGGGTCGCCGCTGGGACTGGTCATCTCGACATCAATAATCGTCCCCGGCAGAATACCGAGATCCATCATCCGTCTCCGGTCAGCGCTGCGCAAACGCGGTGAAAGTGCCACGACCTGCCCCTGCTCTCCTGGTTTAAGGAGGCCTAGCGGCGTCCCTGGTTGGATTTCTTCTACCTGCTCTTCGAGCAGCTGTACAACTGATATATTGGCTGCTACAACAGGCGCCAGGACATGCTCCTCGTCACCAATCCAAAAACGGATCCTGCGCGAGGTTTTTTCAGTGATGCGCAGGTTC
The DNA here is from genome assembly GCA_041558875.1 of Anaerolineales bacterium. Taxonomy (GTDB): domain Bacteria; phylum Chloroflexota; class Anaerolineae; order Anaerolineales; family UBA4823; genus PFL25. Next base: position 110,136 of record JBFFEL010000001.1, on the reverse strand, counting down.
ATACCTGGTGATAATCCCTCAGCTACCAGTTGGGCGTAAATCTCCTCTGGTTCGTCTTCGATGTGGACGATGCGCAGGGGTGCGTTCAACTCCATAGCGCTAAGTGGAATACCTGCATGATGCTGAAATTCCCCGCTTGAGCTGGGGATTGGATCACCGTGAGGGTCGTACACTGGGTTGCCCAGCTGTTGCGCCAGGGCTCGTGCTTCTTCCGTGGTGAGTAAGTGCTCGTATTCTTCAGCCTGGTCATGCCATTCCGATTCTTCAAAACCGGTTTGTTCAGCCAGGTATTCCTCCCATAGTCGGTGCGCTCGGATGATGCGTAAAGCGTATTCACTTCCAGAAGGGGTCAGCAAGAAGGTGCCATTCTTGATCTGGATTAATTCTGCGCTTTGTAATTCTTCGGCGATCTGGGCAGCTTGATTGACGCTGATATCCAGGGCGCCGGCGATGCTTTGTAAGCTGGGTGTTTCACCATGTCTCTCACAGCGCTGGATATGCTTCAATGCATCTTCGAGCAGCACCCGGTCATTGATCTGACGGGCTTTGCGCCAGCGGGGGATGAGACCGATTTTCGGCCAGAAGAGCAGCCAACCGATCAGTACCAGGGCAGCAGCGATGAAAATTGCGAGCAGCGGTTCGGACATATTTTGATCTTTTTAACCAACCCGGAAAAATTTTCACCAATTATAAATTAGATTTAGATTATACTAAATTTAAGTATGGTCGTCAACAAAAAATCTACCTGGCAGGATATCGCCAGGTAGATATAACAATGAGTTTGATTCGCATCTTGAGGCGAAAACCAGGCTCAAACCAGATCAGGTTGCAATTCGGTTTGCTGACGGTATCTTCGGAACATGACGATGATTAAGACTACCAAGATGATTCCTGCGCCAATCAAAGCTGATATAGCGACCAGTGGTGTGCTGGAGTGCTTCACCGCGATCCCAATGTATGCCCAGACCAAGACAAGAGAATAGGCGATGTCGGCCCGGGTGAGGGTCATCAACACCGATATCACCACACCGACAGCCAGTATAATTACAGCCCACATTGCAGCACTGATCCCCCAGCCGTTCCAGCCTAGATAGTAAAGCAGCTGTGTCGTATTGGCGATGGTTGCAACTGTTATCCAACCCAAGTAAATACTGAAGGGGATGTGGACCGCCCATTTTTCGGCTGTAGACACTTCGCTGCGGCCTATATCGAGACGCAGGTAAATTGCGATCAGCGTGACTAAAAGCACCAGCATGGCGATCAGGGTGAATTCAAAGACCTCGTAATGCCATAAGAAAAGCCAGGCGATGTTGGCTGCACAGCTTAAGACGAAGATGTAACCAATGCTTCGCAAGCGGGGGTTATCTCGCTGGTCGGGCAGGACCTGGTAAATGGCGTAAGCTAACAAACCCAGGTAGATCAAACCCCAGATAGAAAATACATATCCGGCTGGTACGAAGAAAATCTCGAATCGATCCGATATCTCTCCAGTGTTTAAATCGTTGAGGGGCAATATATTGGCGGCGATATTGAAGACGATCGTCATCAGAGCCGCAACAAGCACCAGAACCTGCCTCAGGGTATCTCTAAACATGATGATTATCTCCTTTGATTAAAACCCTTTTATATTGTGATTGAGTAACGATTATTTTGATTGCTACGTTCGTTTAGAACCCTCGCTTCTGACTTTGCCAAGGTGGTTCCTTCCCGGTTTTGAATTCTTCCACACTCGGTCCACCAAGGTTTTGCAGCCTCCACATGCCATACAAATAACTGGCAATCAGCAAGATGATCAGCGCTGGCCATCCCGAAAGCAGTTGAACGATACCCAAGGTGCTGGCAGCTTGCTGCTGGAACAACTCAAATTGCAAGAAAGTGCGCAAGGCAAAAAATAATGCCCAGATGACCGTAACCTCACTGTATGCTGGGAGGACTTTCGGGTGCCAATACCAATCCAATGGCCATCTGCGGGTGACATAGCTGGTCCAGGCTACCAGCGGCCGCTTGATGATTATGCTGATCAAGCACAGCACAGCGGTCAGCGCGCCAGATATTATGCCAGGCAAGAAATATCCTTCCGCGCCTCCGATAAACCAGGCTATCAATCCCGCGATAATCACCCCGCCAACTCCACCTAAGGCGTATACCCAGGCCTGGCGCCGAACGAGTCGATAAATGCCAATCAAAAGCGCGATAATTATCGCCCCAGCCAGGGCTAACTCTAGATTGGTAAAGGCATTAAGAATGATAAATACAACTGGAGGTAAAACAGAATCAAACCATTTGTTCTGGGTGAAGACAACCGAGCGCAGCTCGGCAAGCAGTTCATCCGACTTGCTCATAATCTCCACCTATCTCATTGGCTATTGAAGGCGATCGATTTCCCATCCAGAAGCGCTGCCAATCGCCGTCGCTAGTCTGCAGGGCAATAAACGTATAAAGGGCTCCGGTAAAGAAACCCAGAACCATCATAAAGAAGACCCAAATAATTGAGCGAACAATTGATTTCTCCCGGTAAATGATCCAACCGGAAAAAAGGATGAAACCAACATACAGATCAATGATGGACACAATCCCCCAAGGATTTGAGAGCAGCTGGGCACCGTCTTGAAGGAAATCTCCAGCCGTAAAGCCATAAATGAGCGCTGCAGTCATGGCTAATAAGCCTAAGAGGGAGACAGCTTTGGCGATTTTCATTTCTCATTCACCTCACTCGGTAGGGATTCCGGGTTATAGCACCAGAACTACGCCAAAGACCACCTCAGTGATTACGCTGATCACATTGGACCGCTCAACCGATTTGTCGATAAGCATCGAAATCGCCCTAACCCCTGCCACCACCAGGTAGGCAATACCCAGGGTCAAATATGCCGCAGGATCGTTGAGGATGATTACTGCAGCTCCCAAGCCGATAAAAAACCCTCCAAGTACCGAACGAATCTCGGTTATCCCGCGTCCGCCGCTGACTTCCAGGCCGGTAAAACCCCTCACTTTCAGCGGCCAGAATAAAGAAACCGCGCCAGTAAGAATAGTGGCGATCGCCACGACGATCTTGAGAATCTCTAAAGCTGTCATAAAATAAATCCTCTCTTTTGGTTAGCTACCTTGTTTTCGAGGGAACCAGGGGAAGAATGCATTTGTGTTTTCAACATATTCATTATAGCCGGATTTGGAATCCTTCAAGGTTTTTTCCAACATGGCAACCCCTGAGACATTCCTCAGCAGCAAAGTCATCAGGATTGGACTGAAGATCGTCCAATAACTACCTGCAGCTGCGGCGATCAGGTAAAAACCCCACCACTGGGCTGCATCGCCGAAATAATTTGGATGCCGGGTGTACCGCCAGAGGCCGGTGTTGAGCAGTTTGCCTTTATTGTCCGGATTTGCTCTGAATCTGCTCAGCTGCCAGTCCCCCCCTGCTTCAAAGATAAAACCGATCCCCCAGGCGATTATTCCCAAGAAATCCAGCCAGATTAATGAGGTTGGAGTTGGGCTGTACTGCGCTGCCAACAATGGGATTGAGATGATCCACATCAGCAGCCCCTGCAGGGCAAAGACTTTGAAAAAACTGTACCACCACCAATTCCTGCCGGATTCCTGGCGCCACTTTTGATAGCGAAAATCCTCGCCATGTCCCCAATTGCGCAGCAAGATATGGAGCGAGAGCCTCAATCCCCAAATGGTGGTTAAAGAAGCGATTAATAATTTTCTGCTGATCAATCCCTCTGGCGTGAGGAAGAAATAAACCCAGGCGGTGATGACGAATCCTGTGCCCCAAAATATATCGACAATGCTGGCATCTTTGATCAATAAGCTGATCAACCACAGACCGATCATCAATCCCAGGATCACCAGGGCGGCAGTTCCATATATGGGAAGGAATGGGACCACGTAATCTCCGATTTAGAACATTTGGTTTTTTAGTTGAGGTGAGTTAAGAATTCCTGACGGATTACCTTATCCTCTTTAAAAATCCCCAGCATTTTGCTGGTTTTCATCTTGGCATTCTCTTTCTTTACTCCCCGCATCATGGAGCACATATGGGCGCCTTCAACAACAACCGCAACACCCTGAGGATTTAGTGTATCTTTTAGAAATGTGGCAATTTGGGAGGTCATTTGTTCCTGGATTTGCAGACGCCGGGCGAACATCTCAACAATGCGAGGGATTTTACTTAATCCGATCACTTTTCCATTCGGAATATATGCGACATGGGCACGTCCATAAAATGGAAGCAGGTGGTGTTCGCATAAGCTGTAAAAATCGATATCTTTCACAACGACCATCTCATCATAGTCTACATCGAAAAGTGCTCCGTTGATCATCTTACCTGGATCAATATGGTAACCTGAAGTCAGCTCATCGAACATACGCGCCACCCGGTTGGGGGTATTCAGCAAGCCCTCGCGTTCAGGTTCTTCCCCGATATTCTTGAGGATATTGTAAACAGAAGCTTCAATATTGATTTGTGCTAGCCGCTCTGGGGAGGGGGGCAAGTTAAGCTGAGTCAACTCCACTGGATGTTCAGCCAGCATGGTAGGGTTGTTTAGTAAAGTCATCTTAATTTTCCTTTCTTCCTAGAGAATAAATTTACGAATAATTACTTGGTTATACAGGTAAAGCCAACCGCGCCGGGACCGAGGTGAGCGCCAAGGACGGGGGTGACATCGATCGACAGCGGCATATCCTGGTCAACAAACAGGTGGTTGGCTTTCTGCCACAAATCAGCCGCTTCACTTTGCGCGTTGGTATGAACCAGAGCTACCTTCTCAATTGGTCCAAGTTCCTCGACCAGCTCGATCAAACGCCTGATGGATTTCTCTTTGGTTCTTACCCTTTCGGCTCCTGGAGAACCAGCATGCATGGTTAAGATCGGTTTCACCTGCAAAATACTGCCCAGGTTTGCCATGAAGGCATTCATTCGTCCGCTGCGCTTTAGATACTCTAAAGTATCTAGAGCTGCAAACACATATGTACGAGAGGATAGGTCGTCAAGCAAGGCCAGGATGTCTTCCTTCAGCATACCTTTCGCAGCAGCCCGGGCGGCTTCAAGTACCTGAAAGCCAGTCCCCAGGCTGAGCTGGTCAGAGTCATATACTGTGACCGGTATATCCGAAAATTCGCTGACAGCTGTTCTGGCGACATCCATCACCGCGCTCAAGCTGGCCGAAACGTGGATGGATAAAATCTCATCTGCACCTTCTTCTGCAAGGCGTGAATATACCGCCTTGAAGCTATCCACACCAGGGGCGGCTGTCGTCGGAAAAGGATGGCTGTTTGGTAGCCTTTGGTAAAATTCCTGCCGAGTGATTTCGATACCATCTTGGTATCCTTGTTCACCAAAGTTTATATACATTGGGATCACATTGATACCATGTGAATTCACAAGTTCAGCAGGCAAATCGCAGGTACTATCGGTCACGATTTTTATTATCATCTGACTCTCCTTGTTCTCCGGTTGTTAGATAATACCATAATGTCCACATATTGTCAAGATTTTGTGCGCAATTCAGTAAAACCAAGTTCTCCTTGGTAACGAATCCATTGAATCAATGGATTGGGACGCTAAGCGAAATAATATATGCAAATACTGTGCAATATCTTGACATTTGCGGATTGTTGTATTATACTCTCTGTAAATGTTTATTGAGAATCAATTTAGCGAGGTATTCATGGATGGACCAAGTAAGACCCCGGCATTCAATTTAAAAGTTGTTATTCGAGAAACCGGATTAAAAGCAGATACCCTGCGAGCCTGGGAGCGGCGCTACGGGCTGCCCAATCCGCAACGCACCGCAGGTGGACACCGTTTGTATTCCCAATATGATATCGAAATGATCAAATGGCTTATGGAGCGCCAGAGTGAAGGACTACGCATCAATCGCGCAGTGGAGCTGTGGCATAGTTTTGAGGAGCAAGGTCAAGATCCACTCCAGATGATGCCGACTGCTGGCGCAATGCAGCCAGTTGTAAGTGGTGAATCATTGAGCGGTGCTACACTGGACGAACTGCGAGAACAGTGGATAGCTGCCTGCCTGGTTTTTGATGAGGTACGCGCTGAAAATCTTCTTGCCCAGGCGTTTGCGCGCTACCCGTTAGAAACAGTATGCCTGGAGGTCCTTCGTCAGGGGATATCAGAGATTGGGAATCTCTGGTACACAGGTAAGAGCTCAGTTCAGCAAGAGCATTTCGCTTCTGCTCTCGCCATTCGCCGATTGAATGCGCTTCTGGCGGCTGCTCCGTACCCATCTCGCCAGGGAAAAATTCTGACTGCCTGCCCTCCAGGGGAAGATCATATCTTTTCCCTACTCCTGATCACCCTCTTCCTGCGGTTAAGGGGTTGGGAGGTGATTTACCTGGGGGCCAATGTCCCGATAAATAAACTGGACGATACCATTCGAATATCAAGACCAGACGTGGTCATTTCAGTCGCTCAGCAATTATTCACTGCCGCAAATTTATTCGAAATCGCCAAGTATTTGCAGGCAGAAAAAGTCCCGCTAGCCTACGGGGGGTTGATATTCAATCTGATCCCAAACTTGCGGGAGCGAATTCCTGGTCATTTCCTTGGGAATTCTCTGGATGATATTGTGCAATCCGTAGAGCAGTTAATGTATCACCCAGCGCAAGTGCCCGAGATGGATCCTGTCCATGAAATTTACCTTCAGGCAGCAGACCATTTCGAGGAATATCAGCCAATGATTACGGCTGATATGTGGGAGAAGTTCCAACGCACTGGCATGGAATTGAGTCACCTGCAAATCGCTAACGAATTCCTGGGAAAGGATATCCATGCCAGTCTTAGCTTAGGAGATTTAAGCTTGCTGGAAAATGAGATGGATTGGTTAGCAGGACTGCTAAAGACTCACAATATTCCCAGCGAAATACTACCAGAGTATCTGGCGTTTTATAAGCAGGCTGTAGAAGCAAATCTTGATCAACGAGGACAGCCAGTTGTTGATTGGCTGAACAGTGTTATCAGTACATCTTAGAGAAAAAGGAATTTAAAAAATGAAAGTCATCATTGCAGGTGGAACGGGTCTTATCGGGAGACAGTTAACCAAGGAACTGGCGAAAAATGGTTATGAAATCACCATTTTGAGCCGCAATCCTGATAAAGTAATCAGCCTACCCCAGGGTGTAGAAGTGGTCGCCTGGGATGGGAAATCGGTCCAGGGATGGGGGGGATTGGTGAACGAAAGCCGGGCTGTGGTCAATTTGTCCGGCGCCAACATCGGCGGAGAAGGGTTTTTACCCAGCCGTTTGACCGAGGAAAGGAAGAGAGATATTCGCCAAAGCCGCATCCAATCCGGGAAAGCCCTGGTTGCAGCTATTGAAGCCGCTGAGATGAAACCTGAAGTGTTTGTCCAGTCCTCAGCAATCGGGTATTACGGATTTCATGAAGATGAAATTCTCAACGAAAACAGTCCACCAGGAGATGATTTCTTTGCCGAATGGAAGGAGTGGGAAAAGATCTCTGAACCGGTCGAAGAGATGGGTGTTCGCAGGGTGATCATCCGCTCTGGTATTTTTTTCTCCACAGGTAGGGGCAGCGCCTTGAACCGTCTTGTTTTGCCTTTTAAACTTTTTGGGGGCGGGCCCATTGGAGATGGTAAGCAGTACTTATCATGGATTCACGAAGCAGATGAGGCGCGTGCCATTCGCTTCTTGATTGAAAATGAAGAAGCACGGGGCGCATTCAACCTGACTGCTCCGAATCCTGCAACTAATGCAGAAGTTGGCAAGACAATTGCTAAGGTGCTAAATCGACCCTATTATTTGCCGGCACCAGAATTTGTTTTCAACCTGGCGTTCGGCGAGATAGGTTCACTCGTCACCCGGGGTCAGCGGGTGATGCCTGAGCGATTGCTGGATCACGGCTTTGAATTTAAATTCCCCGAGCTGGAACCTGCATTACGGGATATCTTGGGTGATTAATGCGCCACTTCCATCACGAGTTCAAGGTCAACGCGCCTGTTGAGCGAGTCGCCGATTTTCACAGCAGTACACAGGCTCTTAAAACCCTGACTCCACCACCTTTGTTTGTAAGATTTAACCAAGTCGATCCGCTGGGGGAAGGTTCGCTTGCGGATTTCATAATGTGGTTTGGTCCGATACCCATTCATTGGGTCGCGGTTCACTCGCAGGTAAATCCAATGGAAGGGTTTACAGATACGCAGGTAGAAGGACCTTTCCAGACATGGGTACACAGACATTCTTTCGAGTCCATAAATGGCGAATCAACCAAGGTGATTGATGAGATCCAAGGTCAACCAAGCAACCATCCTTTTTGGGGATTAGTGAGTCGATTTATGTGGTACACCCTCCCGATTTTGTTTTTTTATCGCGCCCGCCAAACCAGGAAGGCGGTTGAGGGTCGATGAAAAAAATAGTGATCATTGGAGCTGGTTTTGGTGGCCTGTCCGCTGCGGCGGAGCTATCGCGGCTTGGGTTCGAAGTGACCGTGCTCGAAGCCCACATCTATCCTGGAGGCAGTGCTGGCACGTTTTTTCACCAGGGTTATAAATTTGATGCTGGCGCCACCCTGGCGGGCGGCTTTGCTCAGGGAGCAGTCATGGACCGGCTTGGACAACATTTTAATATCGATTGGCAGGCCGAATTGGCTTCCATAGCGATGCTGGTCCACCTGCCAGACGGGTCAACAGTCACCCGCTGGACAGATCAAGAGCGTTGGACAGCCGAGCGGATAGCCCAGTTTGGAATTAACGGAGAATTTTTTTGGGAGTGGCAAGAGAAAACCGCAGATGCTATGTGGGATTTGGCGCTGCGCTTGCCATCCTGGCCACCCCAATCAGTTTCCGATGTGATTGATTTAAGTAGAAAAGGTTCCGCGTGGCTGCAGGAGATGTTCCGCGGCAGGCAAAAAAACCAGATCGTCTCTTTCGCTTCGGATGCTTTCAGACCAGCTAATATCCATCTTCCAAAATTCCTGGATAAATTGCGCCTTTTTATTGACGCCCAATTACTGATTTCTGCCCAAACGACGAGTGAGTATGCCAATGCCCTTTACAGTGCAGCTGCGCTGGATTTAGCCCGGCAAGGAGTTGCCCATGTACCCGGAGGTATGGGAGGATTGGCAGAGAAGATGGTTGCGGTTCTCAAGCGCAACGGCGGAGAGATAAAATTCCGTCAGGAGGTGGTTCGGGTGTCTGAAGAACCGCGTAATTTCTTCTCTGTAGAAACCAAACGCGGAGAAATCTACCACGCGGATATGGTTATCTTCAATTTGCCGCCATGGAACGTTGCCAAGATATTTGCTAACGAGCTGCCATCTCGCTTGAGAAAGCTGCCTGAAAAACCCCGACGTGGGTGGGGAGCGTTTATGCTATATCTAGGCATAGACAGTGACCACCTGCCAAGGGATTTCCCTTTGCACCACCAGGTGATCGATAATGAGCCCTTGGGAGAAGGGAATAGCATCTTCATTTCAGTGAGTCCTGCATGGGACGAGGATAGAGCTCCTCGTGGGAAACGAGCAATTACTATCAGCTCTCACACACAACTTGATCCCTGGTGGGATTTGATAAATGCTGATCAGGCAGCTTACGATGAGCGCAAAGAGCATTACACCCAACATCTATTGAGGGTCGCGGACACGGTCATGCCAAATATTGGAGAATTAGCGGAGCTAGTATTGCCTGGTACGCCAGTGACCTTCGAGCGATTCACCCGCCGGGCCTGGGGATGGGTGGGGGGATTTCCGCAGACCAGCCTGCTCAGCAGCTGGGGACCACAATTGGGATCGGGATTGTGGATGGTGGGTGATTCTGTTTTTCCTGGACAATCTATCCCAGCAGTGATGTTGTCAGGATTAAGGACAGCGAAGCTGGTCGAGGCGAAGGAAGCTCAAAAATCTATCTCCAGGCAGCGGCCACTTGGGCACCATCAGGGTGGATTGGTGTGATGGGGATGGAAAAGGAGTACTTAACATGAAAGTAGGCATTGTTGGTGCTGGCCAAGTCGGTTCAACAACTGCTTATGCCCTTGTCATGCGGGGGATCGGGCGCGAGATAATACTGGTTGATATGGATGCTGCCCGGGCTCAGGCGCAGGCCTCTGATATCCTGCATGCAGTGCCATTCGCCCACCCGCTTAATGTTTCTGCAGGAGACTATTCAGATTTAACAGGATGCCAGGTTGTGATCATTACTGCTGGAGTTGCCCAGGAACCTGGGGAAACCCGTTTGAATCTGCTTAAGCGCAATGCGCGCATCTTCGAAATCATCATCCCTCAAGTGTTACTGCATGCTCCAGAAGCGATTCTATTGGTTGCTACCAATCCTGTGGATGTGATGACTCACCTGACGGCGAAATATGCCAGCGAACAAGGTGTGCATAGCCGACGGGTAATTGGTTCAGGTACCACCTTGGACACGGCCCGCTTTCGCACTCTGTTGGGTCAGCACTTGGGGGTTGATCCCCAGCATGTACATGGTTATGTGTTGGGCGAACATGGCGACACCGAGGTGCTGACCTGGTCGCTGGTTACAGTCGGCGGGGTACCCTTGGAGGAATTCTGCCGCCAATGGGATATTTGTATTGATGAAGAAGTTCGAGCTGGCATTGCCCAAGGAGTGCGAGAAGCGGCTTACTCCATTATTGAAGGTAAAGGCAGTACATACTATGGGATTGGTAGTTCCCTGGCACGAATAGTTGAAGTCATTTTAGGTAATCAGCGCTCCTTATTGACGGTATGTACGCCGATCGAATCAGTTGCTGGGGTCGAAGATGTCACCATGTCGCTGCCTCATCTGGTAGGTGGAGAGGGAATTTTGGATACAATCTTGCTTCCGCTCGCGCTCAGTGATGAGGAACAGAGTGCCTTGGGTAGAAGCGCCCGCACTATCAAGCAGGCGTATAACGAATTAGTGACCCCAGCATAACCCTTATGAAATATTGATAGGTGATCAGTTGGCAAAAGCCATTTGGTGGGTGAGACGCGATTTGCGCTTGAAGGATAATCAGGCCTTATCTGAGGCTATTGCTTCAGCTCAGGCAGTGATTCCATTATTTGCCATTGACCCTATACTGGTCAATTCGTCAAGGATAAGCGCCAAGCGCCTTGCCTTCATATACCAGGGGCTGAATGAACTGGATATGAAGCTGCAAGCAAGGGGGAGTATGCTAATTTTGAGGAATGGTCCCCCTAATGAGGTATTGGGCCAATTGATGGCGGAAACCGGAGCAAATAGGATATTTGCCGAGGCCGATTTTTCTCCGTATGCCCGCCAGCGGGATGACCAGGTCTCAAGAGAATTACCACTCAAACTGGTGGGGGGACCTGGCATAAGCCATCCTGAGGCGGTTTTGAAAAATGATGGAAGTCCTTACATCGTTTACACGCCCTATATGCGCGCCTGGAAATCACGATACGAACTGAATTTCGATCAACTGCTCCCCACTCCAGATTCGATTTCTACTCCAGGCGGAATTGAAAGTGACTTCGTGATCGATGAAGATCACTTGAACGCTCCGCTCGAGTTTGAAGCAGGAGAAGCAGCGGCGAGTGAATTGTTATCTAAATTCATTTCTGGCACTGGGGGAGGTATTTACCGCTATGGTGAAGGTAGAAATCGTCTTGATGTAGAAGCGACAGCCAGGCTCTCACCATATTTGAGATTTGGAATGATTTCCCCGAGAGCATGCGCATTGGCAGCACAAGAGGCGATTCGCCAGGCACCTGATGAAATTTCAAGATCGAGCGCCGAATCCTGGATGAATGAATTGATCTGGCGGGAATTTTTTCTCTCAATTCTGTACCATTTCCCTTCGGTTTTAAGAAAGAGCTTCCGGGAGGATTTGAGAAAAATTCTTTGGAACAATGATGAGGAAGATTTTGCTGCCTGGAAGGAAGGCCGCACTGGCTATCCTGTGGTAGATGCAGCCATGCGCCAGATGCTGGCAACGGGATGGATGCACAACCGCGGGAGAATGATTGTCGCCTCTTTCCTGGTGAAGGATTTAGCCATTGATTGGCGTTGGGGAGAAAAGTTCTTCATGCAGCAACTGATCGATGGTGACCCGGCAGCCAATAACGGTGGCTGGCAGTGGACAGCAGGGACCGGTACCGATGCAGCGCCTTATTTTCGTGTCTTTAATCCGATTCTCCAAGGCAAGAAATTCGATCCACATGGCCGCTTTATTAAACGTTGGATTCCAGAGTTGTCCAGGGTGCCTGAGCAGTATATTCACATGCCATGGGAAATGCCCGCACCAATCCAGGAAAAATCCCGATGTATCATTGATCAGGATTATCCATCTCCTATCATTGAACATGGCTTTGCCCGGGACCGCATCCTGGATATTTACAAAGTATCAAGACAAAAAAAGTAGCTGAACTCCCCAAATATTTTCAGAACGGGTTGATTGCCACCAACCTGGATTATTGACCCTTCCGCAATGTGTTTTGATTCTTGTGATTGGTAAGTGGAAAAATTATCACCCATACAGTTAAACAAACCAGGTTGTGCATTCAATCGCACAACCCGGTTTGCTTATAGGAGAAGAAGTATGCTTATTTAACTTTTACTTTCAGGATGGGGGTCTTTTCAGCACTCAACTTTGCACGAATATTCACATCCGCACCTTCGGAAATGTACGTGGGATCTAAACTCATTACAGTCGTATCCGTCCCGGCCAGTTTCACATCGATTTTATATTCACCTTCGGGAAGTGATACCGATATTATCTCTTTAAACTTGAATGAGAACACCGGTTCTTCACTATCATTAACGTATACATCAACCGGTAAATCTTTATCTAGGCCAAGGCTTCTGCCGTTGATACCATGTTTTACAGTCAAATCAAATTTTCCATCACTAGCATCGGCTGGCTGTACACTAATCACTAAGACCATCGCCAAAACTGCGGCCAATGCCACCAGAACAATCGCCATCCAATTCTTTCGTTCCAATACCTGTATATTCATTATCATGCCTCCATAAAAGTAAAATTTTGATTTGGTCACCACCAAAATGTTATATCTGCGGTCATTCTGTGATAACTTGTTTGTATTTTACCAAATTGCACATATTTTGTCAAGTTAATATCAGATTAATATCTGTGTAACAAACAGAAATTGTCGAATAACTTCGATATTTCTGTGCAAAACATTGACAAAATAATGTTAATATGTTATAATACTGATTATTGATACGGGTTCTAATTGTTAAAAGGAAAGAAGATGACCTATCTTAAACGAGATTTGCTCCATGTTGATGTTGCCAGTACGATCTCGGCATCTGATCCGGTGGTTCCCAGAGCTTACACCTTGACCCACTCTGATAGTACTGGTGAATTATTTCTAACCATTGATAGGGTTCATAACTATCCCCAGATTTCAGGCTGGTATACCCGTTTGATGCGGGATGAAGTGCTGGCCGAATGGCAATTTTTGAACGAACCATCGTTTCATGTCCATTGCCATGTGAGTGGTGGCTTCGTGCTGGGGTCGGCAGGTTGGCGAGACTCAATTTTCAGGAAGCATATGCCACTGGTTTTGCAAGCATTTCGCTATGGTGATCGCTCGTTATTCGATGCGCATCCAGAACTTGATAATGCGCAGATATTTGTCCACTTCCATTCTTCCAAGGCCAAATACAACCGTACTGAAGAATGGGGTACCTTTCAACAATTACGTCTAAATTTGGCTGACCCGCCGATCGAATACCCGCAAGGTAAATAAGTAAGCTCATAATCAGGAAATATTGAGGTTAAATTAAATGAATGAAGAAAAAACAATCTTGGTCACAGGTGCTACTGGCTATATTGGTGGACGACTTGTTCCTACATTGCTAGAATCCGGTTTTCAGGTTCGGGTGCTTGTCAGGGATGTGGAACGTATACAGGGTCGATCCTGGCAGAGTAACGTGGAGGTTTTTGAAGGAGATGTTCTTCAACCTGACACATTAATTCCAGCGATGGAAAGTGTGGATGCTGCCTATTACATGATCCACAGCATGATGGACAGCCCAGATTTTCACCAAAGAGATCTGGATGCCGCGAGAAACTTTGGTCAAGCGGCTAAGAATGCCAATATTGAGCACATCATTTACCTCGGCGGGTTGGGTGAACCTGATTCTGACCTGTCAAAGCATCTTCGTTCGCGACAGCAAACCGGTGATGCGCTGCGTGAATCCGGTGTCCCGGTGACAGAATTTCGGGCGGCGATCATTGTCGGATCGGGAAGTGTTTCATTCGAGATGATTCGATATTTAACGGAACGACTGCCGGTGATGATCTGCCCGCAATGGGTTTACACCAAAGTCCAACCCATCAGTATTCGTAATGTTTTGGAATATTTAGTTTCCGCATTGGAGACACCAGAAAGCAAGGGTAGAATCATCGAAATTGGTGGTAAAGACGTACTCACCTACGGAGATATGATGCAGCAATATGCCGAGGTACGTGACTTAAAGCGCTGGTTGCTACCAGTGCCGGTATTGACACCGCGCCTGTCATCACATTGGGTGCATTGGATAACGCCGATCCCAAAAGAGATCGCCAGCCCGTTGATCGAAGGGCTGCGGAATGAAGTCATACTTCGTACTGACATCGCAAGCCAAATCTTTCCCCAAATTCAGCCGATGGATTATCGCAGCGCAGTGAAACTGGCGTTGGACCGGCTTGATGCCGGACAGATCGAATCCAGGTGGAGTGATTCGTTGGCCAGCAGCCAGGGGGATGTTCCAAACGTTGTATTGGCGACGAAAGAGGGAATGATTATTGAGCGCAGGCAAAAATTGGTTGCTTCCAATCCTGGGGCGATTTACAAAGCCTTCACTACACTTGGAGGGGAACAAGGTTGGCTTTATATGGATTGGGCTTGGCAGCTGCGGGGTTTGGTCGATCGGGTTTTTGGAGGGGTTGGTTTGCGGCGAGGCAGACGAGATCCGCAGGAATTGAGGGCTGGGGATGCGGTAGACTTCTGGCGAGTAGAATCCGTTGAAAATCCAAAAATGCTCCGCCTGAGAGCAGAGATGAAAGTTCCTGGTGATGCCTGGTTGCAGTTCGAGGTGCTCCCCCAAGGACATAAAAAATCCCTATTGGCTCAGACTGCATTCTTCGCCCCAAAGGGATTGGCTGGATTATTCTATTGGTACTTGCTGTATCCGATTCACAGCCTCGTCTTCTCGGGTATGATTAATAAACTTGCTGAGCGTTCATTGATGGGATTTGGGTTAGATCAGCGTAATGATTTTGGTGACTCGTCGCAATTTGAACGCCCCATACCGGTTTCAATTCCCATCGACAAGGAGCGGAGGACAAAATAGGGGCGTGTGAATAACAAGAAACTGATAACCCTATTTCTGATCGTCTTTATCGATCTTTTAGGGTTTGGTATCATCCTACCCTTGCTTCCTTTCTACGCGGAATCTTTTGGGGCTTCACCGACTCAAATAGGTTTATTGGTAGCCTCCTATGCTGCAGCTCAGCTGGTCGGAGCGCCGGTTTTGGGGCGCATTTCTGACCGCGTTGGTCGCAAACCGGTATTGTTGATCAGTCTTGCGGGAACATTTATCGGCTTTTTGATGCTAGGCTTTGCCAATTCTTTGGCAATGCTATTTGCCAGCCGGATAATCGATGGATTCACAGGTGGTAATATCTCAGTCGCCCAGGCGTATATCACAGACATCACTGATGATAGCAATCGCGCCAAAGGCTTGGGTTTGTTGGGTGCTGCCTTTGGACTTGGATTTATTATCGGGCCTGCATTGGGTGGAACGCTCAGTGTTTATGGATTTGCACTACCGGCTTTTGTTGCAGCTGGTCTTTCCCTGGTCAGCATTCTTGGGGTGATGTTCTTCCTGCCCGAATCCTTAACCGCAGATGCTCGGGATGCGCTTGCGAAACGTGATCAGCCAAAATTCTCTCTGCAGAATCTTTGGCGGGCGATCAACCGACCGCGGGTTGGACCTATCTTGCATGTGCGTTTCTTCTACGGCTTAGCATTTGCTACCTTTCAAACCATGTTTCCATTATATGCTCAGATCAGATTAGGCCTGGATGCTCGCAGTACGGGATTTGTCCTGGCTTATGTGGGTATCTTGGTGGTATTCTTTCAAGGATTTCTCGTCGGTTGGCTGGCTGCTCGTTTCAATGAGTATCGCTTGATTTTTCTGGCCACCATTATCATGACCTTGACGCTTTTTGCCTGGGCTGTAGCGCCAAGCACATTAATTATTTTGATAATCTTAGCACCATTGGCGTTTGCTGCTGGGACTCTAAACACATTGCTCAACAGCACATTGAGCAAAGCGGTTTACCCGGAGGAAGTTGGTGGCACGCTAGGTATCTCTACCTCCTTGGAAAGCCTGACCCGCGTGATATCCCCTTCAGCAGGCGGGTTTCTATTGGGGAGTTTCGGAGCCTGGGCGCCCGGGTTGGTGAGTGGGTTAATTATGATCTGGACCGTAGGTTATACCTGGCGGCGATTGATTCAAAACCCTGATCCTCCGCTGCCACCACGTAGGGATAATGAGGAATTGGGATCGGTTGTGGTGACTTAGGCTTTTCTTGTTTTCTGGCTCAGGATCTTCAACAACGCATTAACCAAAAAGACAATAGATACCGCTATGATGCTGCTCCATAGGGGCAATAATTCGCTGAATCCACTCCTTCCATTCAGCAAACAGACCAGAATGACAGCCGAAATAGCGAATATTTGACAAACTTGCAGGCGTCGTGGATCGATTGTTTCACCAGGTAAATCACAAAATAAATCGATATTACGCGAATCGATAATGAGTGGCATGAAAAGCAAAGCCACCACAATGACGATAAATAATTCTGGAACGCTGATACTAATCTCAGGCAAATTTATATTTGTGATAGATATGATGAAAATGGTTGCCATAGCCATTATTCCTGAAAATATCAGGTTTTGATTCTTAGGAATCGGTAGCCGGCTGTCGAGGAAAAATCCTGCTGCAATTAACAGCCCATAGATCCAGTCTCCCCTTAAAGTGAGCCAAACTCCAAGCCCAGTTATGGCAAGTGAGTCGAGTATTTTTGGCATGCCTCCTGTGGTGCGGTTGATAAGGCGCAATACGATCATCATGCTGATCACGGCCAGCAAGTTGGGACCACCCAATAACCAATATCCTGGGATCACCACGACTAGTCCGGCGAATGCAGCCAGCTCGTGTTCAGGATCAATTTCCCTCCCTATCGCCCAGGTCAGAAATACGATAATCCCAATTGGAACAGCAGCCAAAATGCTGCTTAGGAAGTCATTTCCCAGGTATAAACTGATGACGAACTGAGCTCCCCCACAAAGCGTTGCAAGTATAACGATAGCTAGGTTGGTTGGGTAACGAAGATCTATTGTGCGGAAAAGAGAAAAATAATCTGAAGCTTTCATATTTTCAAATTGTTCCCATCACCAGGCAGGCATTTTGACCTCCTAATCCAAAGCTGTTAGATAGGGCGGTGTTAATCCGCATCTGACGTGCCTGGTTGGGGACATAATCCAGATCACACTCCGGGTCTGGTGTTTCGTAATTGATCGTGGGATGGAGAATTCCTTCCTGCAGTGATTTGATACAGGCAATGGCTTCCAGAGTTCCCGAGGCGCCCATGCAGTGTCCGATCATACTCTTGGTTGAGCTGACTGGAATCTGGTAGGCTGACTCTCCAAAAACCTGTTTGATGGCCTTCGTTTCCGTAGGATCATTGATCCTGGTCCCGGTTCCATGAGCGTTGATGTAATCTATCTGGTCAGGTGCCAGTTTTGCATCTTCCAAAGCCCAGCGCATGGCTTTTTGAGCGCCAAGGCCTTCTTGATCTGGAGTGGCAATGTGGTGTGCATCGGAGGAAGCTGCGTGTCCCAGCACTTCGGCATAGATATGAGCGTTCCTTTGAAGAGCGTGTTCCATCGATTCAAGCACCATGAATCCTGATCCTTCACCAAGAACAAACCCATCCCGATCGGCATCGAAAGGCCGGCTGGCTTTACTGGGAGAATCGTTGCTGCTGCGGGAGAGAACAGTCATGGCGTCAAAGGCAGCCATGACTTCCTTGCGGATCAGACAATCCACACCTCCAGCAAAGACCAGATCTGCTTTGCCGTGCCGGATCAAATCCATCCCGTGACCAATACTCTGTGTCCCGCTAGCGCAAGCTGTGGAAATGGTAGTTAAAGGTCCAGTTGCGCCCATCTCCAGGCTGATATAGTAGCCGGGCATATTCGGTAATCCGTTGATCAGTGCAGTAGGAAAAGGCTTACGTCCGTGGTAGGTATACTGGTAAGCAGTATCGACCAGGGAATCAAAGCCGGCATTCACCGTGCCTACGGATACCCCAACTCGCTCACCTTCCGCTGCCACCGTCTCCTGATCCAGGCCAGCTTCATCGAGTGCCATGCGGGCAGCGATCAGGGCCATCTGGGAAGCTCTTGCCATCCGGCGGGCGGTTTTTCTGTCGATATGGTCGTTTGGATTAAAATCCACTTCAGCCGCGACCCGAACCTCCAAATCTTCTGGGTCGAAAAGAGTTGTCTTGCGAATCCCGGATTTTCCTTCAAGAAGATTTGACCAGAATTCGTCAAAGGGACCAAGTGGGGATAGTAAACCTAAACCAGTAACGACAACTCGCTGCCCTTTATTACTTTTTGTTTCCATAGCTGATCACTCCCTAATCTCTTTTTGATCGGAAATTCAATTGATGACTTCTGACAATAGAATATCGCGATAAATTCGGGATTGCAATGAAATCAATAATTTGATTGTTTCCCCCTAATGATACATGACTGCTTATGATATTACTTCAACGAAAACCTGGTTTGTCACCCGGGGACCAAGCACGACTGGTGAACTCTTCCCTTCGATTTGGACCTTTATATTGTTGTCGAAAGGTGAGTATTCAAGGATCGCCAGCTGCGAGGCAGGTTCGATCCCCATTTCGCTCAGGTAGCGCAGCAGATCGGGATCACTGTCACGCACCCGTTTCACCCGGGCTTCCTGGGGAGAGCGCAGCTGGCTGAGCGAGATCTCATCTGATTCTGGCAGATGCAGGTCGCGAGTGGGGATCGGGTCGCCATGTGGATCGTGCTGCGGGTTACCCAGGCTGGCCGCGATCCTTTCCTCCATCTCCTCGGAGATCACGTGCTCTAAACGATCAGCTTCTTCATGAACTTCATCCCAACTGTAGCCCAGGGTCTGGTGGAGAAACATCTCCAGCAATCGATGGTGGCGGATGATCTCCAGGGCAACTTTTTCCCCTTCCGGAGTCAGCTTGACTCCGCGATGTTTGCGGTAATCCAGCAATGGTGGTTGGGTTTCCGCAAGTTTCTGGATCATGTTTGTAACCGAGGCAGGAGTGACGTCCATGCGCTCCGCGATCTGGTTGGTCGAGGCGCGCTCACCAGAAGCGGTTAAATCATAAATTGTTTTCAAATAATCTTCTATTACCCGGGTAAGATTTTCACGCATGTTCGTTATTCTAAATTTATTTTTGAATTAGGCTAAAAATCCTGCCTCCTATTCTAACCTGTGAATTCAAAATTTGCTACCTCTTGGGAGGGGAAATATGTATTGGTATATGCTATTTGTAAGGATTAAACCTATACTTTGACGATCAAGTATAATCACCCAATCCGGGGGAATGACTGAATTTTCGAGAGGAGGATCCAGTAATGGAATACAAACTGTTTATTGATGGACAATGGGTAGATAGTGGGCACAGCTTGGAAGTGACTAACAAATATTCTCAAGAAGTCTTCGCGGCCGTGCCTGCTGCTGGGCAAGAAGAAGTGGATAAGGCGATCGCAGCTGCCCAACGAGCAGCTTCAGTTATGGCCGATATGCCAGCCTACCGCAGATCAGAAATTCTTACCCGGACAGTTGCATTGATCACCGAGCGTAAGAGGGATTTAGCTGAAACTATTGCTATCGAGGCAGGAAAAGCCTTGAAATTTGCCCTGATTGAGGTTGATCGAGCCATCAGCACCTTCACCCTGGCGGCGGAAGAAGCCCGGCGGGTGCATGGTGAAACCATCCCTTTGGATGCTGTGCCTGCAGGAGAAGGTTACTTCGGTTTTTGGTTGCGACGTCCGGTGGGTGTGATCGCGGCCGTCAGTCCCTTCAATTTCCCGCTCAATTTGGTTGCACATAAAGTGGCTCCTGCGATCGCGGCCGGAAACGCAGTGGTGCTCAAGCCAGCCAGCACAACGCCGATCACGGCGGTTAAACTCTGCGAGATCCTGGAAAGCGCAGGTCTTCCCGCTGGCGCGATCAATCTGGTTGTCGGTCCAGGAAGCACAGTCGGTGAATGGTTGGTGACGGATCCAAGGGTGGATAAGATCACATTCACCGGCAGCCCTCCGGTTGGAGAGCATATCCTCAGCGTGGCGGGCATCAAGAAGGTCACCCTGGAACTGGGCAACACATCCCCCGTCATTATCGCCCCAGATGCCGACCTCGATCTGGTCGCCAAGAAGTGTGCCGTCGGCGCTTACTATAATTCCGGCCAGGTTTGCATATCGGTTCAGCGCATTTATTCTGAAAAGGGCATCTCCGATCCATTTACCGAGAAATTTGTGCTGGCGAGTGAAGAAATGGTGGTTGGCGATCCGCTGGATGAACGGGTCGATGTTGGGCCGATGATTGATCCGGGTGAGGTCGATCGCATTGAAGGCTGGGTTGAGGAGGCGGTAGATGGGGGCGCCCAGGTGCTGACCGGCGGCAAGCGAGATGAGGCGATTTACTGGCCCACGGTATTGACCAATGTTGAACCGGAGATGAAGGTTGTTGACCAGGAGGCCTTTGCGCCGGTCGCCTCGGTGATCCCTTATGATGATTTCGAAGGCGCCTTAGAACTGGCAGATGCTTCGGACTATGGATTGCAGGCCGCGGTTTTCACACGGGATATCCAACGGGTATTCAAGGCGATAAAACGGTTGAACTTCGGGGGAGTGATGATCAATGAAACACCTGCTTATCGCGCTGATCACATGCCCTACGGCGGTAATCGACAGAGCGGTTTAGGGCGTGAAGGGGTCAGATTTGCGGTCGAGGAGATGACCAATATCCAGATGGTTGCTATCAAGCTGGATGGTTGATCAATACTGAGAGACAAATTTGACACTCCTATTGATTGTTTAACCGTAAATTGTTCCATCCGCTCACCATTAAGGGGTTTTGTTCAAGCAACACGGATAAAGTATAATCCGGGTGTTCTCTTCAACTCGGGCGCCTGTTAATGAAGTTAAATAGTCTCTGGTATCTAGTACTTATCGTCTTTTTACTTGCCGGATGTTCATTCGGAGATCAAGAGACGCCTGCTGGAACTGTTACCACCACTGAACCAACACCAATTGAAATTGGGATTACGGCAACGCCAAGCACTCCTCCTACTCCAACAGTACCTCCGCGCCGGTTGACGATTTGCATCAGCGAAGAACCAGAGACATTATATATCTACGGCGGTAACTCTCTGGCTCAACGTCACATCCTGGAGGCAGTTTATGATGGCCCGGTGGACACGGTTGGGTATCAGAATCAACCAGTTATCCTGGAGAAGCTGCCCAGTCTGGCAGATGGTGACGCGGTACTCGAACCTGTCTTGGTGGAGGCTGGAGATCAGGTGGTGAACAATGCTGGTCAGCTGGTGCAATTAGAACCAGGTGATGTGGTGCGTCCTTTCGGCTGTGCGAGTTCTGGCTGCGCTGTCGCCTGGGATGGCGGACCGCTCGAGATGGCTCAGCTTTCCGCTACTTTTACGCTCAAGGAAGGCATCCGGTGGTCGGACAGCACACCACTCACCGCAGCGGATTCCGAATTCAGCTACCAGATCGCTGCAGATTGCCAGGCAGATTTTGGCGCTTGCGGTGGCCTCGGGCTGGTCACTCGCAGCGGCTGGGAAATGCTGCCGCGCACAGCCAGCTATGCCGCGCTTGATGACCGCAGCGTCCGTTGGACCGGCGTACCTGGCTACCTCGACCCCGCTTATCAAACGAATTTTTTTATTCCCCAGCCTGAACACGTTCTTTCCCAATACAATCACCAGGATCTGTTCACCGCCCAGGAAGCAGCTCGCCAACCGCTCGGTTGGGGACCGTATGTCCTGTCCAGCTGGATACCTGGGGAGTTCATTAGCCTCCGCAAGAATCCAAACTATTTCCGTGCCCATGAAGCGGAAGTGAAATTTGATGAGCTGCTTTTCAGGTTTATCGAGAGTGATGCCGATCGAAACTTAGATCTGCTGACCAGTGGGGGTTGTGATCTGTTGGACCAGGGTGTTGGAGGGGCGGTACTTATCGATGGCGTGGAAACTCTCAATCAGCTGGAAGGAGAAGGGCGCCTTCAAGCTCAATATGTCGCCGGTCCCG
Source organism: Anaerolineales bacterium (assembly GCA_041558875.1). Taxonomy (GTDB): domain Bacteria; phylum Chloroflexota; class Anaerolineae; order Anaerolineales; family UBA4823; genus PFL25. The sequence continues at coordinate 87,788 of JBFFEL010000001.1, read as the reverse complement.
TATGGGAGCATGCTGACTTCGGCATTCTCCCGGTAACGTATGATGACGGTTATATCCCTGGAGATGATCGCCCTGATTTCTTCAGAGATGTCCGGGTGCGGCAGGCGTTCGCACTCTGTATGGATCGGCAGAGGATAATTGACGAGCTCTTGCTGTCCAGATCGAATGTCCCCGCCTCATACCTGCCACAGGAGCACCCTCTGTATAATGAAACTGTCCGTCAATATGGCTACGACCCTGCTGCCGGAGCCCAGCTACTCCAGGAGGCTGGTTGGATCGACCACGATTTAGATCTCCAGACTCCCCGCCAGGCTTTGGGCATCCAGGGCATCGTCGATGGGACGCCGCTGCAGGTGACGTACACAACCTCAGAGGCTACGCAGCGCCAGGCTGCCAGCCAGGTTTTGGCGGATTCATTGGCTGAGTGCGGCGTGCAGCTCGTGCCGGAACATGGACCAGCCTCTGAAGTTTACGCACCGGGTCCAGAGGGACCCGTATTTGGGCGGCGCTTTGATTTAGCCCAATTCGCCTGGGCTGCCAGCAATTTACCGGCCTGCAACCAATGGCTGAGCCAACAGGTCCCAGGTGATCCCATCATTGAAGACGATCAGGGGAACAAAACTTTTCCCTTTGGCTGGGGCGGTGTAAACGCCTCGGGTTTCAGAGATAGCGCCTACGACCTGGCCTGCGAACTGGCTCTGGGTACGCTTCCTGGACAGCCTGGGTATGTGGAAAATCATCATGCAGCCCAGTCCAACTTCGCGGAAAATATACCGGTTGTGCCCCTTTACCAACACTTAAAATTGGCTCTCAGCCGGCCTGATTTTTGCGGATTTTCCCTCGATGCTTCATCTCCGAGCGAGTTTTGGAATGTTGAGAATTATGATTACGGGGAGGGCTGCCAGTAGGAAATAAGTTTAGGAGATTAGAGATAGTTGTTGTCTTAAGCAGTCTGTGTAGAAGGTGAGGTGGGTTTGCAGTTAACTAACCAGCAGCTCGAACTGATCGAATCGTCAGTCGACCAGAAGATCTTTCTCGAAGGCCCAGCAGGATCGGGGAAGACGACCGCGGGTGTCGAACGGATGCTGTATCTCATGTCGCAAGGTGTGCGTGCAGATTCGATCCTGGTTTTCCTGCCGCAGCGCAACCTGGCCCAACCTTACTACCAGGCACTGCGTAATCCAGGGCTGGTGGCTGGCGGAACGGTGGACGTGCTCACCCTGGGTGGGTTGGCCCAGAAGATGGTGCAGCTCTTCTGGCCGCTGGTTTCTGAACAGGCTGGTTTCGCCCAGCCAGACCAACCGCCAACTTTTCTTAACCTGGAAACTGCCCAGTATTTCATGGCCAGGGTGGTTGAGCCGCTGATAGACCAAGGCGCCTTCGATAGCGTAACCATCGACCGCAATCGCCTCTACAGCCAGGTGGTCGATAACCTGAACAAGGCGGCCGTGGTCGGATTCCTGCACACCGAACTCGGGGAGCGGCTGCGCGGCGCCTGGATCGGGGAAGTCAGCCAGGCGCACCTCTACGCGGATGCCCAGGAAGCCGCGCTCCGTTTTCGTGAGTTCTGCCTGGAACATAATCTGCTCGATTTCTCACTCCGGGTGGAAGTCTTTCTGAATCAAATCTGGTCTGTTCCAGTCTGCCGGGATTACCTGGCGAAGACTTACCGCCACCTGATCTTTGACAACCTGGAGGAGGACACCCCGGTTTCACATGACCTGATCGCCGAATGGCTGCCACAGCTCGAGTCAGCCTTGCTGATCTACGATTGGGATGGCGGTTACCGCATTTTCCTGGGCGCTGATCCCGCCAGCGGCTACCGGCTCAAAGAGCACTGCCAGCAGGGGAGCACCTTCAGTGAATCTTTTGTCACCACGCCCGAGTTGGAAGAATTTGCCGTAGGATTGGAAAACACATTTAGCCTGGCAGATGATCCTTCAGATTCTCCTTTCGTATCGCCGCCCCGACCAACCACTGAAGAACCCGAAAAACCATCTAGTGTTAGGGATGTGCGCCGGGTTTTGGAATTCGAAATCCACCGTTTTCACCCGCAGATGCTGGATTGGGTCGCAGAAAAGGTGAGCTACCTGGTTAAGGAAGAAAGCGTTTCACCAGAGCAGATCGTGATCCTGGCCCCATATATGTCAGACTCGCTGCGCTACTCGCTGAGTGACCGCTTAGATCGTTTGGGCATCGCCACCCAATCCCACCGTCCATCACGCGCGCTGAGAGATGAGCCAGCAACTCAATGCCTGCTGACCCTGGCGGCGGTGGCTCACCCGGAGTGGGGGATCAACCCAGTTGGCTACGATGTCGCCTATGCCCTGGTGCAGGCAGTTGAAGGATTGGACCTGGTGCGGGGTCAACTGCTGGCGGACATCGTTTACCGCACCAGGAATGGTCGCCCGGTAATGACCTCCTTCGACCGCATTAATCCGGAAATGCAGGCGCGCATCACCTACCAGCTCGGTGAACGGTATGAGAATTTGCGCCTGTGGCTCGAAACCTATAGCCTCAATCCTCTGGATGAACTGGATCATTTCTTAAGCCGCCTGTTCGGGGAAGTGCTCTCCCAGCCAGGATATGGCTTTCACCATTCCAGGGATGCTGGACAGGTGACGGCGAACCTGATCGATTCAGCCCGGCGTTTCCGCTGGATCCTTGGGAAATCACTGGCTGAAGGTACTCAAGCACTCAATAAAGAATATGTAGAACTGGTACAAAAAGGGGTGGTTGCCGCGCAGTATATTCGCCGGTGGAATGAACCAGCCGAAGGGGCGGTCTTCCTGGCCCCTGCTTATACATTCTTGATGAGCAACCGGCCGGTGGCGGTCCAGTTCTGGCTTGATGTTGGTGGTCACGGCTGGGCTGAGCGGCTTTACCAGCCGCTGACTCAACCTTACGTGCTCAGTCGTCGCTGGCCTCCGGGTACACCCTGGACGGATGCAGAAGAATATACCTCCAGCCAGGAAGCGCTGTACCGCCTGACGGCAGGTCTGATCCGCCGCTGTCGCTATAAGATTTTCCTGGGTTTGAGTGATCTGGGCGAGGGTGGCTACGAGATGAAGGGGCCTTTCCTGCGCGCGATCCAGAGGGTCTTGCAGAAATATCCAGCTGATTCCCCGGATGCCCAGGTGGAAGGTATGCGCTGATGTTTATCCCGCGACCTAAACAGGAGCAGATCCTGGCTTACCGTGGCGGCAAGATGGGTGTCTCTGCCGTGCCCGGCAGCGGAAAAACCCAGATCCTTTCCCTGCTTGCCGCCCAAATCATCGCCAGCGGCGTCCTGGAAGACGATCAGGAAGTGCTGGTCGTGACGCTGGTAAATGCTGCAGTGGACAATTTTTCCATCCGGGTGGGGAATCTAGTCAAGGAACGGGGCTTGCTGCCAAGCCTCGGCTATCGCGTACGCACTTTACACGGCCTGGCGCATGATATCGTTCGCGAGCGGCCGGACCTGCTCGGATTAGCGGAGAATTTTCAAATTATCGATGAACGGGCTGCGGATCGAATCCGTCGGGAAGCTGCCTCGGCCTGGCTGAAAGCCAATCCATATGCCCTGGATGATTACCTGGATTTAAACATGGAAGAGGGCAAGCTGGATTGGGTGCGGCGTGATCATCTTCCTGACAGAGTCAGCGATGTGGCCCTGGCTTTTATCCGCCTGGCAAAGGATCAGCAGCGAACACCGCAAGATCTGCGCGCCCGGATCGAGCAGCTGCCCTTACCGTTGCCCCTGGCGCAGATGGGCTGCGAGATATACCAGTCTTACCAGCAAGCCCTGCTATACCGGGGTGCATTGGATTTTGACGACCTGATCCGGCTGGCTCTTCAGGCGATCCGGCTGGACGAAAATTACTTGGAGCGGCTGAGACATCGCTGGCCGTACATTCTCGAAGATGAGGCCCAGGACAGCAGCCAGCTGCAGGAGCAGATTCTCGAGAAGCTCACCGAGGCGCATGGTAATTGGGTGCGGGTAGGTGATCCTAACCAGGCCATCTTCGAGACCTTCACCACCGCCAGTCCGGAGTCTTTACGCCAATTTTTGACTGCGCCAGATGTTGACGATCTGGATATGCCAAATTCTGGACGTTCAACCAGCAGCATCATTGACCTGGCTAATAACCTGATCGAGTGGACCCAGGAAGAGCATCCCAGGGAGGAAGTACGCCAGGCTTTGGTGCCGCCACCGATCGAAGTCACTCCACCTGGTGACCCACAGCCAAATCCTCTGGATGATCCTCGCGCGATTCATCTCGTTGAGAACAAGCTGACTCCTCAGGAGGAGATTATGTACGTCGTTAATTCTATTGCTGGTTGGCTGCCAGAACATCCGGAAAGTACAGTTGCCGTGCTCGTGCCGCGCAATAAGCGTGGCTTCGATTTGGTTAACGAACTTCGTATCAGAGGGCTGGCTTTCACAGATTCGCTCCTGCGCAGCACAGCTCCCACCCGCGGGGCTGCAGGCGCCCTGGCTAACATCATCAAGTATCTGGCCGAACCAGGTTCTGCCAGGATGCTGGCCACTGGATACGAGGTGTGGCGCAGGGAAGCCTGGAAGGATGAGCAGGAGAAACCACAATTTGAACGGGTAAAAAGACAGATAAACAAATGCCGCCAGGTGGAGGATTATCTCTGGCCTCGTGCAGGCAATGATTGGTTGGCGAGTATAGACCTTAATTCAGATCAGGGTTGGATTGCCGGTGAACTTGAAGATTTCCGGGAAGTCGTTCATCGCTGGCAGGGCGCGACCACGCTGCCGATCGACCAGCTGGTTCTATCTCTAGCCCAGGATCTCTTTCACGAGCCACCAGATTTAGCCATTGCTCATAAGTTGGCCATTCTGCTTCGCCAGGCCAGTGAGGCGAACAGCGATTGGCGTTTACCTGATTTCATTGAAGAGCTGGCCGTGATCGCCAAGAATGAGCGCCGTTTCTTGGGTTTCAGTGATGATGATACCGGATTTGACCCGGAGGCGCACAAGGGCCAGGTCGTTGTCTCGACCATGCACAAGGCCAAGGGTCTCGAGTGGGACCGGGTCTATCTGATGTCGGTCAACAATTATGACTTTCCCTCCGGTCAACCTTATGATCGCTACATTGCTGAAGCCTGGTTCCTGCGCGATCACCTCAACCTGGAAGCGGAGACAATTGAACAGCTGGAAGTTGCCCTTTCACCAGGCGAGTATGACTGGTATAAGGAGGGTCAGGCCTCGAAAAAGGCGCGCTTGGATTATGTCGCGGAGCGATTGCGCCTGCTGTATGTGGGCATTACTCGAGCCAAGAAAGAATTGTTTATCACCTGGAACTCTGGTCGCGACGGGAAATTGCGACCAGCAGAATCTTTCTTGGCTTTGATCGGATATTGCGAAAAACGGCTTACTGAATTGGGAGACGGACCATGACCCTTTTACCCCCTGACTTTCAATTCAGCCAGCGCAGCTTGCAGGATTACGTGGACTGCCGGCGGCGTTTCCAGCTGCGCTACCTGGACCAGCTCTCCTGGCCGGCGGTTGAAGCGGAACCGCTGATCGAACACGAAAACCGCCTGCGTTCTGGAGCAGAATTCCATAGACTGGTCCAGCGCTACCTGCTTGGCGTACCTGAAGAACGACTCTCAGCTATGCTGGAATCAAGCGCATATCAAAACGTTGATCTTAAACGCTGGTGGGAGAATTTCCTGCAGTATGCGCATCTGGCCCCTGTGGAGAGCTCGCTTGTCGAAGGGACGTTGTCAGCCCGAATCGGTAATTATCGGTTACTCGCCAAGTATGACCTCATTCGTTGGGACAGCGATCACTCGAATGACCAGGTGAAGATCTATGACTGGAAAACGTCCCAACGGATGCCTCCCCGTCAATGGTTGGCCGACCGTCTCCAGACCAGAGTTTACCCTTACCTGTTGGTTCAGGCTGGAGGCTTAATCATAAATGATGGTCAGCTTTCACCCGGCCAGATCGAGATGGTTTACTGGTTCGCCGAGTACCCGCAAGAGCCACAGCGCTTTTCCTATGGTCCTGAACAATATGAGCAAGATCATGAATATTTGACTGGTGTAATTGATGAGATTGATTCTCTCAACACGGGAGATTTTGCTTTGACTTTGGATGAGGACCACTGTAAATTCTGCACCTACCGATCGCTTTGCGACCGGGGCGTCAGCGCGGGTTCAATCGACCTGGCAGAATCCGGCAAAGAGGCTGAAGCGGAGGATGATTTCGATCTGGATTTTGACCAGATCGCTGAGATTGAATTTTAGGAGAGGCCCTCACCTATCTCCGGCCCTTTCCTCTCCCAATTCTGGGAGAGGAAAGGGAGAAAGCAGACATTTAAAGTGATTTTCAAATTTAATGGGGTTAATAGTTATGTCAAATATGAGGGAAACAATTCGTGGGTCAGAAGAAATGAAGATTAGAGCCAGGCAGCTTCGGAAGCAGGCTACACCAGCAGAGAAAATCTTGTGGGAGCAGTTAAGAAATCGGCGATTAATTGGCATAAAATTCCGCCGCCAACACGTTCTTGGTAGATACATCGTCGATTTTTTCTGTCCTGCAAAACATATTGCTATTAAATTAGATGGTGAAATCCATCGCTATCAAGAAGAAGATGATTTGAACCGAACAATTAATCTTGAAGAGATGGGTGTCAAGGTCATCCGTTTTAGGAATAAAGATGTTGAACAGGATTTGGATACTGTTTTAGTGAAAATTGCCGAGTCCTGTACACTCCCTTATCCCACCAGTGGGAGAAGGGCCGGGGATGAGGGTGATTTTTGAAAATCTGGCTTGAACCCAAGCAGGTCAACGTTCCTGCTGAGCTCCAAGCAGCCATCGGTGGACACCCCCTTGTCGCACAGGTGCTGCTGCGACGGGGATTCACTGATCTGGAACGCATCCAGGCTTTCCTGGACCCAGATTTGTATATCCCTGCTTCTCCATATGACCTGGATGATATGCCGTTGGCAGTTGATCGTTTGCACACTTCTATCAAGGGTTTAGAGAGAATCTGCGTCTGGGGAGATTTCGACGTGGATGGGCAGACTGCAACCACGCTGCTGGTGTCAGCTCTCCAGGAATTGGGCGGCAGGGTTACCTTTCACATCCCCCTGCGCAGTAAAGAATCCCATGGCATCAACTTGCAAGTCTTGCGACAGGTTATTGAGGACGGCATCGACTTACTGCTGACCTGCGACACGGGCATCGGTGAGCACGAGGCTGTGGAATACGCTAATTTCAAAGGTATCGATGTCATCATCAGCGACCATCACGACCTGCCGCCGGAACTGCCCGCAGCCCTGGCGGTGATCAATCCCAAGAGAGGTCCAGCCAGCCATCCACTTTACAACCTGCCCGGCGTTGGTGTGGCCTATAAACTGGCGCAGGCGTTATTCGAGCGAGAGGGAACACCAGACAAGGTGGATCAACACCTGGACCTGGTTGCCCTGGGGATCGTCGCTGACCTGGCTTTGCAAACCGGGGATGTGCGCTATTTGCTCCAGCGCGGCTTGGACCAGCTGCGCCATTCACGTCGCCTCGGGTTGCAGCAGATCATGGCATTGGCCGAGATCGAACCATTGGGGTTGACTGAAGAACATATCGGTTTCGAGCTGGCTCCCCGTTTGAACGCGCTTGGTCGGTTAGGAGATGCCAACCAGGCTGTGGAACTGCTGACCACAGCTGATAAAGGAAAAGCGAGGATGCTGGCCACCCAGCTGGAAGGATTTAACGCTGAGCGCAAGCTGATCACTAGCCAGGTCTTCCAGGCTGCCCAGGCTCAAGTCGATCAGGAGCCATCTCTGCTCGATGATGCCGCTCTGGTCTTGGATCATCCATCCTGGCCGGGAGGGGTGATCGGTATCGTGGCCAGCCGGCTGGTCGAACGTTATGCCAGGCCGGTGCTGCTGATTACCTCCCCTCCTGGTGAGCTGGCCCGTGGATCGGCGCGCTCTATTCCTGGAGTGAATATATCCGCGGCCATCGCTGCGCAAAGTGACCTGCTGGAGGGCTTTGGCGGGCATCCCATGGCGGCGGGATTTGCCCTGCAAGCCGAACGTATTCCTGAATTTCGCCGGGGGCTATCATCCACGGTGGCAGAGATGATCAAAGAAGCTCAATTCAAACCTTCGCTGGAGATCGATGCTTATCTGCAATTGTCTGATTTATCCCTTGAACTGGTCTCTGACCTGGAGCGCCTGGCTCCTTTTGGCCCGGGGAATCCAAACCTCACTCTGGTCAGCCGGGACCTGACCTTTACCGGACAGAAGCCGCTCGGGCGGGATAAAGAACACCTGCTGATGACCTTGAGTGATGACCAGGGAGGGGAATCGAAAACGATCTGGTGGGGCGGCGGCCTCGAGCGGCATCCGGATTGGCTGGTCGCGAATGCAAAGCTCGACCTGGCATATACCGTCCAAAGCAGAAATTACCGGGGGGTGCGAGATATGCAGATTGAATGGCTGGAAGCCCACCTGGTTGAACCGGTTGAGCCTGAGATTGTTGAGGAGCGAGATGAGATCGAGATTATCGATCACCGGGAAGCATCGCATCCGCTGGGGACATTGAAATTGTTTTTAGATAGTGGCGAGGCGATTGTGTGGGCGGAAGCGCAAGCCAGGGATCACCTCCAGGATCAGGGTATCATATCTTATGATCGCTTCTCATTGGTGGACCACAAAACCCTGGTGGTCTGGACCACGCCTCCTGATGGTCCAACGCTGCGTGCGGCTTTGGAGCTGGTTTCACCGGAAGTCGTCCGGCTGTTTGCAGTTGATCCCCAGCTGGACAAATTAGAATTTTTTATCAAACGCCTGGTTGGATTGGTCAAATACGCAATTAGATCGAACCAGGGATTGTTGAAAATTTCAGCTTTGGCCGCAGCCACCGCCCAGCGAGAGGTGACTGTCAGGGCAGGTATTGACTGGTTAATCTCCCGAGGGGATCTGGCGATTTTGTCTGATGAAAATGGCGAAGTTCAGCTCTCTGAAGGGGATAAGGTTGCAAAGGATAGTTCTGCCCGGAAGTTAGAAATCCTTCATGGGTTGCTCGCCGAAACTGCCGCTTACCGGGCGCATTATTCACGGGCAGAGGCGAGACAGCTGGTTATGCCTGGTCCGGACAGCTAATCTGGCCTTCTCTTGATTGATCCACTTTATTCGTTAATTCGATTACCAGCGAAATCAGTTGGATTGAGATCCAGCCCTACGAAATAAAAACAATGTATGATGAAATCGTAGGGCGAGTTTCCAAACCCGCCTTTAAAATCAAGATTGGAATCCTCGCATCGAGTGCGGGGCATGCTTGCCCTATATTAAATCGTCTTCGTCTTCCCCTAACGAGTCCAGCGCCTCTCGGGCGGGACGGATGCTCAGCAGCATCAGGAAAGTGATCAATACCGCCGAACTTAAGCACCAGATACAAACTGCCTCGATCACCCAAATCTCAAGGTAAGTTAAATAGATCGAGTACAGCGTCCCGAAGAGGGCCATCCCGAGCATGGTTAGGCGGGCATAATCCCCCCAACGATCTTCGCGCACCCTCTGCACGATCCAGGCGATCAGGATGGCCACGTAACCGAGCAGCCCCAAAATTCCGACTGGCAAAATACCCAGCACTCTGGCATAGGAGCTGTTCTGTACAGCATTGCAGTCACCCACCGGCCCACAAACAGCCTGCACAGAGGTGGTTTCAATATAGGTCAGGTACCCGGCGACACCTATTCCAAGTACCACCACTAGCGGGATCAGCCAGTCGATCCAATTCGCACGCTGACCGCCATCTGGCTCGCCCTCCCTGAGTAAGGCGAAGATCACGTAAGCGAGTGCCAGCAACATCCCTATCAAAATAACCAGCGCTAGGGTGAAGCCATTGGATCTTGTCTCAGCTGCATGATCGTCAACAGGTTCTGCTACCGCAATCGCAGTGGGAGCGCTTGATTCCTGTCCATCATCTTGCAGGAGTACTGCGCTGCTGGCCGCTGTATCCTCAAACTCTGGCAGGTAACCAACCAGGGGCTCCAGGCGAGGGTAATCTATGCCGCCCCGCGCCAAGTGGAGAGCCAATAATCCTGGCAGCTCTCCTGCGATTTGATCAGATCCAAGCAGAACCTGATCGCCAACCAGCATAAACGGAACCCCCACCTGTTCTTTGGCGATGCCCACAATGGCTGCAGTCTCGTACAATTTGTCTACATCTTCTTGAGTGGTTAGTTCGACCATCAAGATTTCAAATTGATCGCCTAATTGTTCCTGCAGCGGCGGCAGCACCTCGTTGATCACAAATTCGCAGTGCCCGCAAGTACTCGACCAGAACATGAATACCCGCACCACGCCGCTATCCTGTGCATTGACAGACAAAAACCAAGGAGCCATCACTCCCAAAATAAATATAAGAAATAGTATCGGTAACTTATTACGCATAAACTCACCAATGAGATTCGAAAATTATAATCAATCAGCCGGGGCTTGCAGGGGTGTCTGGAAATAGCGCTTGCGGAGGGCAAAGGCCACGTTCACTAGGCCGATCATCACGGGGACTTCGATCAGGGGACCGATCACCGCGGCAAAAGCGACTCCGGAGCCAATTCCAAAGACTGCCACTGCGACAGCGATGGCCAGTTCGAAATTATTGCTGGCTGCGGTGAAGGCCACGCTGGTCGTTTTGGCATAGTTGGCTTTGATGCGATGTGCCATCCAGAAGCTGACCAGGAACATGACCACAAAATAGATGATCAAAGGAATGGCGATGCGGATCACGTCCATCGGAATCTGCACGATCAGGTTGCCCTTCAAACTGAACATGACCACAATGGTAAACAATAGGGCGATCAAGGTCAAGGGGCTGATGCGGGGCACAAATTCACGCTCGTACCACTCTTTGCCCTTTCTGCGGATCAGGATCAGGCGCGTCAGGAAGCCAGCGATCATGGGGATGCCCAGGTAGATGAAAACGCTCTGGGCGATCTCCCCGATAGTGATGTTCACGATGGTGCCCTGCAATCCCAGCAGGGGTGGCAATTTGGTGATAAACACCCAGGCAAACAGGCTGTAGAAGAAGACCTGGAAAAGGCTGTTGAAGGCCACCAATCCGGCTGCATATTCCGCATCACCTTTGGCCAGGTCGTTCCACACGATCACCATAGCGATACAGCGCGCCAACCCGATCATGATCAGCCCGGCCATGTATTCAGGATAGCTGGGCAGGAAAACCACCGCCAGGACGAACATCAACAATGGACCGACGATCCAGTTCAAGAAAAGCGAGAGGCTTAATATCCGCCAGTCGCGAAAGACATCTCCCAACTCTTCATAGTGCACTTTCGCTAAGGGCGGATACATCATCAGTATCAGGCCGATAGCGATGGGGATATTGGTCGTTCCAATCGACACCGAGTTGTTAAACTGTTCAATAGTCGAGGGCAGGAAATAACCGAGTGCCACACCGAGTGCCATCGCCAAAAAGATCCACAAAGTTAGAAAGCGGTCGATATTAGATAAGTTGCTGGAAGTAGGTAGAGAACTAGATGTTTGGGCATTTATGGATTTAGCCATAAACTTTATCTCCTGTGGTAAAGCTCGAAATCCGTTTGCAGCTCATCCTGGTTATCTACAACCAAGATTATTATCTTTCTCACGGTTTGGGTATCCAAGGGCTGGAGTATTGATGGCTGGCAAATCAACCTCTCTGCTCAGATTGTTTCTTACGGGCATTGGATGACACCCTGTGCCCACAGGCAGCTTCCACACGCTGGGAAAGTATTCCCATAGCAATCTTCTTCATTTTTTTCCGATAGGTCGCAACCTCCGCATGCGGTGCAGGGAGCAAAAGCAAATTGTTGCACTCGCTGGCGATAAGCCACATAATCACTATCGTTCCACAAATCGAATAAATTGCAATCTTTTATATTTCCCAGGATATAGCGGCGCGAATAATGGGGTTTATTGTGTAAATAACTTTGATGGTTATGGGAGAGGGGCGGGCAGGGGCTGACAGTGCCATCCCAGGCGATTGTGATTGATCCAGAATCGATGAAAGTACACACGTCATTCGTTCCTCCCAGATCGTGCCCGGCAAAGGTGACGCTGCAACCGCTGTTGAGCGCCTCAAAAAAAGACTGGCGCATGTGTTCATCAACTTGCATCTTTGGGAAGTTGAGCTGTGGGAACCAGTTCGACTGCAGGTAGGTGATATTACGCAGTGAGCGCCTGTATAACATCTCGTCCTGTGTCTCAACCGCGTAGGGCAATACATTGGTGACAAGGAAATGTTTCGCGCCCAGTTTGCGTCCTAATTTGATTACAGCTGGTAGTTCGAAAATATTGCGTTTCATTGCCACAAACACGATGCCGATTTCGGGTTTTGGGAAATGACCACCAGATCGTAAGCGCTTCAGATTTTTAACATTACCCAGGACTTCAGGTAAAGCTGCTCCAAGACGAATGTCAGCATAACTCTCTGAGGTAGCGCCATCGATTGAGATCCATATCCGGTCTAAGCCGATCTCAACCAGCTGTCTTGCGCAATTCTCATCCAGCAGAGTGCCATTGGTGATTATTTCAACTTTCCCTTGCAAAGATTTAACCTGGGAGATCATATTGATTATCTGGGGATGGGACAGCGGTTCTCCTAAACCACCAAAAAGGATTGATGGCATCTCGGATAGCCTTTTTACGCTTTCGAGAACACTTGTAAATACTTGCCAACTCATCTGGCCCTTAGGCTCATCCCAGGTTCTGTGTAAACACATACTGCATTCCAGATTGCACTGGTTAGTTGGTTCGATATAAACCTTCGCAAGGTGGCTGACCGGACGGCGGATGCGAAAATAGTTATCTGCTCGGTCGATCCGAACCTTGGCATTGCTTTTTAGACCATATTGAACCGTCACTTCTGCTGGCAGGACTAGACGACCAGATTCATCAACATGTGCCCAAAGAGTATCTATCTCGCTCATGTCGTCCCCTTTGATTCTTTCACGATCAAACCAAACCGGGCGTCAAGAATCGGTACCTCCCAATCGGTAATTTGGTAAGCAGAACCATCCCGACCTCGCCAAGTAAGTGAAAGATCATGTAGATTCTCGATCATGCTTTGTACCGTCCTTGGTAGGATTCTCAATCTTATGAGTGATAATGGTTGGTCCCCCAGTTATCTCTGAAGCCTCCCGATCGCATTTCGGGCAAGGACATTTTCCGTGGAGATTGGTTGAACCAAATGCTTGAATTTCACTTTCATCGATACTGGTAAGCGTAGAAGCATGTTGAATCAACTCCAGTATGGATGGATCCTCGAGCCGGTAGTAAACATTGCGACCTTCCCTACGGCTGGTGACGATCCCCGCGCTGCGCAGGGCCATTAACTGCTGGGAGATATACGCCTGGCGGCGACCTGTCGCTATTTCCAGGTGGCAGACGCAGGCTTCACCTGAGCCGATGGCCAGCAAAATTTCTACCCTTGCGGGTTGACTGATGGCGCGCAGTAAAGAGGAGACAGGCTGCAAATTCATATTCAGAAAACCGAATATATTCTAGCATTTTTGTGAATGAAATCACAAGGACGTTTGTCATATATATCCTGGTGGAAAATCAATCGTTGAAACTGGATTTTCGCATACTGATCCCCAATTCACTGTGATAATTCGGGGTTCTGTCTGGCAGCTTTGTTTTCAGGTTGCATGTTTCTGGGTTTGAGGCTATGATGCGCAGAGAGGATTTTCCCCCAATTATTCATCCCACTGACATTCAATTTTAAGGAGGTAAAGATGAGTGAACTCCCCCGTACTTACCAACGCTTTCAGGCTGACTATGGCGAGCTGTGGAAGGTCTACGACCGTCTCGGCGCGACTGCTGCACAAGCCGGACCACTTGATAAAAGAGTACGCGAACTGGTCAAGCTGGGTATGGCAGCAGCCAACCAATCAGAGAGCGCAGTGAGGTCTCATACTCACCGCGCCCTCGAGGCTGGGGCAACAGCGGAGGAAATTCAACACGCCGTGTTACTGGGAATTACCACAATTGGATTCCCGGCAATGATGGCTGCGCTTTCCTGGGCGCAGGCCGCTGTTGACGCTCATCAGGATTGATTTATCCTGTGTAGACTCGGGTTTCGGGTTTGAAGGCTGCCCATGAGAACCAGAAATGGTTCACTGATACTACTGGTTCGAGCTGGGTTCCTGCCAGCTCACCGCTGACTGCTTGCCCAAAGACATCCCATTCACTACCAGTCTGGTCATCGGTTATCTTTTCACCATCGAAGGAGAAAGTCAGGACCTGGCCGTCGACTTCCCGGGAAAATGATACCCCAGCGCCGACATCCTCACCCTGGGCGATCGCAGAGGAATCCAGTGCAGACGCTGTGCCAGGCTGCCAGAAGATCACCACCTCGCTTCCAGCGACGTTGTCGTTGATCACACTTAGCTCCTGCAGGGCTTCATAAGGATAGGCTACTGCTTCTCCGTCAAATTCGACAGTCAGCACCCTGGCCATGGCAGGTAGAACGCCTGGGGTTTCAGGACCCCTGAAGAGGAATGGTGAATTGTTGATATTGTCGTAACCAGCGTACGGGTTGCGCCCATAATCACGGCGGAAACCGGTATCTCTCGAGAGTACCTGTCCATCAGGGAAATTCTCCTGGAATTCCTGCCATCCGATGATAGAAGCGGGTAAGAAGGTGAGTTGTTCGCCGGCATATTCACCAGCAATAGCCTGCCCCGTGGCTTGCTGCCACCAGGTCTCAGATTGGCGGTCATACATGATCAGGTTGCTGAAGCGCAAACGACCTGTAGTTCCAAAATCCAGCACCTGGCCATCAAATTCTCGTGAGAAGGCGATGGCTGTATTGCACAATGGGCAGAACGTTATCGTGATCGGGGTGCCATCAACAACATCATTAACAATCTCGTGCCAGGTTAAAATCTGCAGTGGGTATGCCCGGGCATCATCCCCGATCTGGAAAAAGACCACCGGTTCGAGCTCACCTAGAAATTCACTTGCTTCTGCGACGCTGATGAACTTTGGGTCATCGACGGCAGGAATGCCATCTTTCGGTGGACCACCAGAGAGAATCTCGCGGTAGGGGACGATATGCCGGCTGAAGTCTGTCGAAAATTGACTGTCAGCACCTAGTGGTGGCGGTTCATCCGGTAGAAAATCCGGGATCACTTTCGGAACGGACGCTACGCCAGCGGTTTCATTCTCGTCTTCAGCCTCTGGAGCACTTTCTTGCGTCTCGGTGGGTTCTGGAGCGATTTCTTCCACGATCTGCTCTCCTATATCCTCTCCTGTCTGCTCTCCTGGTTGCGTTGAAACGGCTCCTGCACATGCAGTGATGAATATTATTGAAGCAATGAGCCATTTCCGGTTTGGTTTCAATATGCTTGCTATTTTCACAATAGCCTCCTCAAAATTAACGGGTATACCGTATTAATCTACAAAACTTACAATTTTGACGTTGGATCAAGATGGGTTCTTACCTGAGATTTTGCTCAGATAGTTCTATTTCGAAGGAAAAAGTAAAAATACAAGCAGAATTTTGGTGCTCGCCTGGAATAACCTGTGAAGTAGAACAGTCTGGGGAATGATTGTTAGGCGCTGGTGTTAGGGACTTAAAAGGCGGAATTGAATTCCTTTACCGCTTTTGGCCCATTGCGCTCCAGACCCGCCATGAATCCGGCGACATCGCGCGTTCGGAAATCCAATCTTTCGACTTTGAAAGGGACCATTTGTTCTCCGCTACGCCGTCGATCCACCACCCCCAGAAAATATTCAATGGCATTCTCCACGCTGTTCGCATCGGTCCAATCAGACTTGTAGATCGGAATGCCGGCTTTATTGAATATCCAGCTCATATTGGGCATCGATCCATACGCCCGGTGGCAAGCCCCATCCAGGGCATCCACCAGGATCGGTCTGGTTACGCCAAGCTGGTCGCGCAGATCACGAGCATGTTTGAATTTCTGTCCCATTGAGGTCAGGTGGGGATAATATTCCCCCGGATGAGCTTCATGAGTGTAGAGGAAAATTGAACCGACTCCCTTTTCGCTAAAGCGATCAGCTATCGAATTCATGGATGGCGCCGCCATCGCACAATAAGGTCAGGTGAAGCTGCCAAATTCCACGATGGTGAAGGTATACTGTGCCCAAATACGACTGAGGGAGTTTTCTCGTTCATCCAGGTCCCATAGCGGGAAGTCGAGCCCAGGATAGCCCAAGGGTGGGCTGGCTGCGAAGTTCAGCCAGGGTTCGAATTTCTCTGGGACAAACTCGTCGTAATTATAACGAGCAAGTAGCTGTTTGTTACGCATCCGCGGGTGGTTGATAGAATTCTCCCAGAGGATAAAAATCTTCAAATGCCCAGTCAAATGAGCTCAGGCTGGGTATTGGCTGTAACCCTTCACCGGTGAGAGGACCTTCCACTGCCAGGCCGCGGCTGATCTCCCAAGTCGAACCCGTTTCCAGATCGACGAGGACACCATTTTGCAGCTCGAAGGTCAGCGTTTGATCACCCAGCTGGCGGATGTAGGCCTTGATATCGTTGTTCTCAGCCCACACCATTATCGGGGTTTCGCCAAGTGTGTCATTGATCACCCCGACCGCTTCGACATCCTCATAGTAGTAGGCTTTTGCCTGATCTTCCAAGATCAGACCAAGCACAAAGCCTGGCTGAAATCCCTGCCGGGAATTGCTCAAGCGACCGACATCGTTGACCATGACCAAAGTTTCCGGGTGATCTTCCGACCAATTAGACCAAGTTGTCAGCTGGAAGGGGAGCAGTTCGAGTTTTGTACCGAGTAATGGCCCTCTGAAAGCCTGCCCGACTGGCTGCGACCAAATCGAGTCCGTCTCATGATCCCACCAGGTCATGGCATTCTTCACCAAAGCTCCAGCGTTGCCAAATGTGTGGGGTACCCCGTTTATTCTCCGGTCGTGCACGAGACCGGTGTAGCAGATCGGTCACCAGGTGACCAGGATGGGCAGACCAGCCAGTTCATCATTGACCATTTCGCGAAAACGCAGCACGGTCACGGGATAAGCCTTGGCTTCGCCGTTAATGGCGAATCCCATAATGAGTTCGTCATCTTGCAGAGGGGAATCTTCTGCGCTGACAAATTCCGGATCATAAACCGGTGCGATGGCATCTCGGGGGAGTAATGGAACAAAGGGGACATTGCTCAGACTTAAATCAACAGTGGGTGTTGGAGCAGCAGATGAATCCTTTTGCGAGTTATCCGGCGTATCTGTCGCACCAGATGAAATTACCTGTGTTGAACGGGCGGCAGCTGGAGCACACGCAGCCAATAATCCAACGCCTATCAGGGTGTACCTGGATATCCTTCTAATCTTCTTGATCAAAGTAGCAGTCATTTCGCTAAATGGTTACTTTCTTATTTTCAACTGTTTTCCTTTTGGGCGGTCATCTCTTCTTCCATCTGATCCAATCTCTGCTGGTGGTGTTCCTGGCAGTTTGGGCACCGACTCAGGTGGTCCTTAATTGCTGTTTGCAGGACGTCTTTATCTGCACCTGCAATCGCCTCTTCAGCCAGGTGTTCCATGTATTGGAAGCACTCATCACAATCGAGTGAAACGGATTGGTTTCTTTCTTTGAATGAGATCAGTATCTGCCATAAAGGACGCATCTATGTGACCGGTAAATCATTAACACTAATAACTTGAGGTATAGATGCGTTGTGACAGAAATATATTACTTTTTGAGCGGATCGATGACTTGCACAGCGTGATCACCGCAGGTCCGGATCCACCATCTTCCTTCCGAACTGAGGAATTCATGGGCTTCATCAGGACCCCAGCTGCCTGGTTCATAGCTCGTCAACGGTGGTCTATTTGGGGATTTCCAGGCCTCCAGGATAGGATCGATGAATTTCCAGCTGAGTTCGGCTGCTCCGGCGCGTGTGAACAGCGTGGCATCACCCTGGAGAGCGTCCAGGCAGAGGCGCTCATATGCCTCAGGGATCGACGTCTCACCAAAGGAATCCCGGTAATGGAATTCCATGTCTACTGAGCGGGTTTCTGCCGCAGTATCCGGAACTTTTGCCTCGAATTTCAGGTGGATGCCCTCATCCGGCTGGATGCACATCCCCAGGATGTTGGCAGTCATCTCGAAATCTTGTGGGAGGGGGAACATATGTACTGGCGGGCACTTGAACTGGATGGCGATCTCGGTGCATTTTTCCGCTAGTTTTTTGCCTGAGCGCAGGTAGAAAGGGACATCCTGCCAGCGCCAGTTATCGATATATAGTCGTAAAGCTGCAAATGTCTCGGTCTGGGAGCGTTCTGCCACGCCGGGTGATTCGCAATAGCCCCGATACTGCCCCCGAACTGTCTCCGTGGCGATCTCGTCAGTTGTAATCGGTCGAATCGAGCGCAGTACTTTAACTTTTTCATCGCGGATGGAATCCGCCTCGAAATTTGCAGGAGGTTCCATCGCCACCAGCGCAACCAATTGGATCAAATGGTTCTGGAACATGTCGCGCAGAACGCCTACGTTGTCGTAGTACCCAGCCCGATTAGCGACACCAACCTCTTCCGCTACGGTGATCTGCACATGGTCGATATAGTTACGGTTCCAGATGGGTTCGAATATAGCGTTCGCGAAGCGAAAAACCAGCAAATTTTGAACTGATTCTTTGCCCAAATAGTGATCAATACGGAAGATCTGCTCTTCCTTCAGCACCTGGCTGAGACCCTCATTCAAAGCATGGGCAGAAGCCAGATCAGTACCGATCGGCTTCTCAACCACCACACGCCTTTTACCCTCCGCTTCATCAACCAGACCCAGGCGGCCTAATTCCTGTACGATCGGTAGGAAAAAACGGGGCGCGGATGCCAGATAATACATTCGATCCGAGGGGCCGGATTCCAATTGCTGCAACCGGTCAGCCAGCACCTCGAAGTCGTCCGGGTTAGTAAAATTCCCTGACATGTAATATAAATGTTCTGAGAAATCCAACCACTCATCGTATGAATAATCAAAGGTGCAGAATTGTACGGCGGCAGCCTCCATTTCAGTCCGAAACTTGTGATCGTCCCAATCCCTGGTTGCGAAGCCCAAGATCTGGAAATTCTCTGGGATGCGCTTCTTGCGATAGAGGTTGAACAAGGCTGGTAGTAGCTTGCGGTGATTGAGATCACCGGACGCGCCGAAGATGACAATTGAAGTTGACCCTGACATTATTCCTCCACTTGTTTTACAGCATGCCCGCCGAATTCATTTCGTAAAGCAGCTAATAGTTTATCTGAAAAGGGTTGATCTCTACGCGACCGCAGGCGGCGCTGGAGCGAAGCAGTAATAACCGGTGCAGAAACATCCAGGTCGATGGCTTCAAAAACCGTCCAGCGCCCCTCGCCAGAATCCTGCACCCAGGCTTTTATATCTGCTAAATCTTGATCTTCTGCCAGGGCGGCGGCAGTTAAATCGAGCAGCCACGACCGGACAACACTGCCATACCGCCATATCTCAGCGATCTGGTGCAGGTCAAGTTTAAAATCTTCCTTTGCTTTCATAATTCCGAAACCTTCAGCGTAGGCCTGCATCAGCCCATATTCGATGCCATTGTGGATCATCTTTACAAAGTGACCAGAACCAGGTGACCCTACGTGCCCCCAGCCTAAATCTTTCCCGGGTGCCAAGGTTTCGAAGATTGGACGGTGGCGGTCTACTATCTCCTCATCGCCGCCCACCATCAAACTATAGCCTTCAGCTAATCCCCAGATACCACCACTTGTACCGACATCGATGAAGTTCAAGCCTTTTTGTCTCAATTCCTCTGACCGGCGCATAGAATCCTTGTAATTTGAATTGCCACCATCGATGAGGATATCTCCGGGTGATAACACATTTCCCAGCTCCCGGATCATGTTCTCAGTGATTTGACCTGCAGGCACCATTACCCATACGGAGCGCGGCGGCGCGAGTTTCTCAACCACCTGTTCCAACGTCCGAGCTCCTTCGGCGCCAGCTTCTTCTGTCGCCCGGATGGCATCTTCATTAATATCGAACGCCACTACTCGATGTCCACCGAGCAGCAAGCGGTTTGCCATGTTGGCACCCATCTTCCCCAGACCTATCATCGCGATATCCATGCTTTTACTCCTAAACTTTGATTCAGCCCACCTGACAGATTCTATGAAGTGGACACGGATAAACACGGACGAACGCGGATGAAATATCCGAAAACAATGACCAGAAATCATAAATATTCCGCATTTTTCTGTGTCATTCCGTGTCCAACCTAATAATGGCAGGTTGTAGTTTCTTTATCTATTTAAGTTGGTCAATCATCATTCATTCGCTCAGCGAGCATTTCTCGCACGGTCGGCAGTAATTTGTCCGCTTCGTCCACCACCCAGCGCTCATCCAGCAGCTGTCTAGCATGGATGGCCGTACGGGTGAAAGAAGTCGTAACGGCAATACACCACATCCCCGCAGCCAGCGCGGCCTGTACGCCAGCCGGAGAATCTTCGATCACCAGGCAGCGTGAAGTCGGCATCGCCAGCATATTTGCGACCAGCGTGTATATTTCCGGATTGGGTTTTCCTTCATGCACGTCATCCCGGGTGGCGACGAAATCAAATTCTTCCTGAAGTTGGAGTATCTCGAGCACCCTTTGTGCCTGATGACAAGTCGACATGGTCGCCAAACCCGTCTTACAGTTTGCTCTCCTTGCGCTCTCTAATAAGGCCATGTTATACGGCCAACGATGGTCCAGCAGGATCTGCGGATCAGCCAACATGGCCTGATAATGCAGCAGGCGAACCTGGATAAATGCCTGCCAGGAAGTGCTTACCCCGAATTCCTCCATCCGTTCTGCAGCCTTTTCTTGTAAATTGAACTTCTTTTCCAAAGATTGGGCTACCTCATGCCGGGACAGGCCTACGACCTGTTTGAAAGCCTCCACCACTTCGCTCTCACTTACTTTATCTGGGCAGAGCTCTATTACTGCCCTAGCATAGGAGAGCGCTTTCAGCTTCTCGGTTTGCACCAAGGTGCCGTCCAGGTCAAAAATCATCGCTTGGATCATAATTTCATTTCCCCAATAATAATGGGATTTTGGCGGAATACTATCAAGTGTTAAAACCGCCTAATTGCTTAATTCCGTCGAGGCTGTTTGCACCCAGGTGGAGGCGGAGCACCCGCCGGTTTGCATCCAACAATGCCTGGCGATCACCCAATGCCTGAGCCTGGATTAAGACACCAAAACTGATTGACGATGCATCCGAACCAGCTTCTTCTGGAATAGGGATATCATGCTTTACATCGCTGGTCAATTGGATGAACAAACCAGCACCACCATCACCCTTATGCAACTGACCGGTTGAGTGCAAGAAGCGTGGGCCGTAGCCGACTGTGGTTGCCAGGCGAGTTCGATCTCGGAGTTGAGCGCGCAGCGTGGCTAGCGCCTGGTCAAGCTCTGGTGTGGGTTGCAAGTATGCCTGCAGGCTGATATATGCTCCTGGTTTTGTCTCACCCAGGAAGACATCCAGAACCTGCCTGAGTGTTGCCGCTGGATCAACCGGGGAGGAAGGATCGGCGTATACAGTAATCCCTTCTGCTTGCAAGGAGGGCTGCAAAGCTGGCAATTCACCAGACTCCTGGAAAGCGCTGACCATCTCGCGCGCTAAGATTTTCGCAGCCTCGACATTTGGCTGGTCGAAAGGATTGATCTCCAACCGGTGACCAGCGACAGCCGTAGTCATCTCCCACAGGAAGAATTGAGCACCTAAATCAAAAACTTCATTTAGCTGCATTCGCACCACCGGGTGACCGGCTGCTGTTAATTCGGCGACCTGTGCATCATGCGAAGAATCACCGGGCAGTGTCAGGTACACAAAAAGGCGATCGGAACTGTAAACTCCCGGTTCAGAGAGCTGTTCTCCAACGACTGGCAGGATACCTTTACCTTCCTTGCCAGTGCTTTCTGCCAGCAGCTGTTCGATCCAATCTCCCAGGCTGGCAATTTCTGGCGAGGAGACCAGGGTAACCTTGTCCCTGCCAGTTTTGGCCAAATCTCCCAGGATCGCCCCCAGTTGAGCGGCAAGATTGCCATCTGCAGCCGGTTTTTGGCTGTTGTCGATCATGGTTGCGGCGCTTTCTAGCAGAGCCTCTAGATCGACACCGAGCAGCGCCGCCGGTACCAACCCAAAGAACGATAATGCAGAATAACGCCCGCCAATATTGGCATCGTTGCGGAAGATCTTACGAAAATTGAAGCGGCTGGCTATTTTATCGAGCTGCGAGTCGGCGTCTGTTATGGCGATGAAGTGTGAGCCAGCTTGCTCCGCACCCAGCTTAGCAGAGACCTGATTGTAAAAATACCTGAACAAAGAGAGCGTCTCGACAGTCCCTCCAGATTTGGTAGAGACGATGAAAACGGTCCGGGCCAGATCAAGTTTTCCTGCTCGGGCTGAGATCGCGTCGGGATCGGTGCTGTCTAGAACAGCCAAATCCAGAAATCCCTCTCGGACACCAAAAGTCTTGCGAAATACTTCCGGTGCCAGGCTGGACCCGCCCATACCGAGCAGCAGCGCCTGAGTAAAGCCAGCGCTCTGTAAACCGGTGACCAGTTCTTTTAATTCCGGGATGGATTTCTGAGAAGCCTCAATAATATGCAGCCAACCTAGACGGTTTTCAATTTCATCTGGCTCCGGTTTCCATAGGGTGTAATCGTGCTTCCAGATGCGTTCCATGACCTGCTTTGCATCCATTTCCTGGAGAGCCTGATCAACAGCAGATTGGTACTCGCCCAGGTTTGCCGAAAAATTAATAGCCTTTGCGCCTAACCGCTTGCATTTCTCGGAAAGATTCTCCATGAGTGAGGTGAAGGAAGCTGCAAATGCGATCACGCCATCCTCTTGGAGCTTCTCGGTGATCAGGTCTAAATCGATACCCAGCTCACTGAGCTCTTCCATTTGCGTCAAGGCTAAATCGAGACCAGTTTCCAGGGTGGGCTCTACCTGGCCGTGATCACGAAAAGCATCCAAGGTGGCCGGTGGGACGGTGTTGACTGTGTCTGGGCCGATCAGGCGGTCAATGTACAATGTATCCGCATATTCGGGATTCTTTGTCCCGGTGCTGGCCCATAGGGGGCGTTGCACCCGGGCACCAGCTGCCGCCAGCTTATCCCAACGGTCGCCGCTGAATATTTGTTTAAAGCGCATATAGGTAGCTTTGGAATTGGCGATGGCGATTTTCCCTTTCAGGGAGGTGTTTCCAATCTTCTCCAGCTCCCTGTCGACAGCAGTGTCGACCCGGCTGACAAAAAATGAAGCCACGGAAGCAACCTGACTGATGTCTGCTCCGGACGCTGCTCGCTTTTCCAATCCAGCTAGATAAGCGTTGGCGACAGATTCGTAATGCTTGAGTGAGAACATCAGGGTGACATTGATATTAATTCCTTCGCTGATCAGCGTTTCAATCGCGGGCATACCTTGCGGCGTGGCTGGCACTTTAATCATGATGTTTGGACGATCGAGGGTATTGAACAAGCGCCTGGCTTCATCGATCGTTCCCTTGGTGTCATTGGCCAAAGTTGGCCGGACTTCTATACTTACATATCCGTCCAACCCTTCGGACCGGTCGTAAACCGGGCGAAGATGATCGGCAGCCGTGCTGATATCCTCCAGGACCAGCTTCTCGTAAATTGTGTCCAGCTCAAATCCAGCTGTAATGAAATCCACCAATGAGCTGTCATAGTCTGCACTGCCGGAGATGGCTTTATCAAAAATCGTTGGATTTGAGGTAACTCCCAACACTCCGGCTGCGATCAACTCTTCAAATTCGCCGTTTTTCAACATCCCCCTTTGGATGTTGTCGTACCAGATTGATTGTCCAAGCTCACTTAGTTCCTTGATTCGATTGGTCATTACTCCTACCTCAATTATTTTATTGATCATTCAAAACAAATGTCTTGTGCAGGTGGAGAGGTCGTGTGTAATTCTCCCCGCTTTGCTGATCTTCTTTTTGGTTCCATCTTGCTGATGGATTTTGGCTGATCTTATTAGATGATGGGGGTAATTATACTCTTCAATTCCTATTAAGCTTTATGTGTATGATGGGATGGTCGCATTTTCCTCTCTAACAGTTCAATATTGGGTGAAATCCTATTCATTTCCAGCACTTGTTTTGATAAGCCGGGGATGGCAATTCTTACCTGTCTCAACGCCGATTTGCATGCTCCATTTTTGGTAAACAAACAACCCCGATGAATTCTCAACGGGGCTGTCTGCGGAAAAGAAGAAGATTTACGTCTGTAATTTATTTGGTTATCCTGCTTTCTGCACTAAATCGCCTAACATCTTGGTCTGCATGCGCAGCGTGCCAATGATCACCGTCAACGCGACTGTGATAGCGGTAAAGAGGAAAGCCATGCCGATCATGCGCAGGGGATTCAGCCAGAATGCGTAGCTGCTGATCAAAGAGAGCTGCGAGAGCAACGCCGAACCAGGCTGAGCTGGATTGAGATCATTGACGATGGAATTGTTCCAGTATCCCGAAACCACACCTGCCGCCAAGATGATCCCGACGATCAAGACGATCAGCAGCACCATGATGCCCATCAAAGCGCTCAGCTGGAAGAGCCTGATTCGTTTCGGAGGCGCCGGGACGGCGGGACGCATGTTTTCAGGCAGCTGGCTGAAAATGATCATGCCCATGTTGCGCAGTCGTTTGGCAATGGTCCCGAGCGCCATCACGATGGCCAACAGGCCTAAGCCGAGTCCGAAGAACTTGAACTGCGGCAGCCACGTTTCCAGAACATGACTGGCGAGGTTGGCATTGACAAAGGCGCTCCCGATAGCTGCGCCTTCCCGGACAGCTTTTGCGTCAGAGAGGAACGTTGTCTGGGCGGGACTGAGCACAAACCAGGCAAACAGGAAAGCGATCAGCACGAATGCCCAACCCATGACGGCGATTCCTGGATACCAGGGCATCATCCGTTCGACCATACTAAAGGGGAAAGAAGATTTTTGTTCTTGCACCAGATTGCTCCTTTAAAGACTGGTTATTTACCCAGTTTGACGATCAAGGGGAATGCCTGGGACATAACATCGCCGCGCTTTTTGATCAGAGAAGGAATAATCGAGAACTCGAGGGCGATCCCACAAATAAAGAAGGCCACGCCGAGGAAGGTGAGAGGTTCCAACCAGAGTGGAATTGAGGCCAGAATACCAAGCTGGCTCAGCAGCACTGATCCAGCCTCAGCTGCATCTCTAACTTCCTTGAAATTGGCTCCAAAATAATTTACTGCTGTAGGCGTCAGGACGATCAGGCCAATGATCAGCGCCAGACTGATCAGAATCCATCCAAGTATTGTCAGAACCGGGAAAACTTTCAATTGGTAAGGGGTTTTTTCTACTTGACTTGCGTTCATGAGATTCTCCAATAATCTATCTAAATACTCGCTCAGGCAGCAACACCCTCGGTTGCTGGCACCTGGTCGCCTTCTTCGGCTGGCTTAACATCTTGCTGTAACCCAGACTGGGCAACCTGAACGCCTTTTTTGAGCATCGCGGTTTGGTTGTTCAATACATACACAATGGTTCCTAAGCCCATCACGATTGCCAGGAACTCGGTGGCTATCCCGAGGAACTTGAAGGGTACCAACCAGGCGGAGGTCGCCTGAATATTCTGCAATTGACCTAACAGGACAGTTCCTGCCCCCGCCGCATCAATATCAGGAACCGGGTTAGAAAATACCGCCCTTGCTGTGCCAGCGAGTTGCAGCGACACGAGCAGGGCCACAATGAAAATCAACATACCCAGCATCATCACGATCGGCATCAGGCGCCCATACCAGGGCGGCTTAGGCATCGCGGGACGTTTGTCTTTGGGTAAATTGACCAGGACTTTCTTGCCAGCCTGGGCCAAGTTATCCAGGATGACCCGTAAGGCCATCACAATACCTCCCAAAACCATTCCCAGTCCCAAGAACTTAAAATAAGGCAGCCATAATTTTGTGCTCTCAATTGTAGCCCGTTCGGCTAAAAGTGTGGTCTCTCGCACGGCTTTACTCTCTGCAAAATAAGCTGCTGCAGCTTGAGAGTTGATGAAACCGATCACCACCGACAGAATCACAATTATGAAGCCCATCCAGATCACATATGGGAAGGTCGGGGCTATCTTACTAATCATTCTTTGCATGATTTACTCCTACTAAAAATGAACTTCGCTTGTCAGCAGTGCATGGTATTGCACATACATTGCACCGATAAATAATTTGGATGAGAAATCGTTCTTGAATCGTGCATTTGACCTCCTGCTAGTCTATCTAAAACAAATCCGTGTATCGCCACTGACGGCGCGTAAAACCGAAGCCTTACTTTTGACAGGGAAAAAGGCATGACCTTACCAATTTTCCGGTCATCAAATTCTTCATCCGTGAAAAATGGATTGTATGTTGATCCCTGAGATCTCTTGGAGATTAGGTTAAAGTGAAAATTGGAGTTTCATTAATGCATTGGCGCTGGCGGTAAGAAACAGGTAAATATTTTCGTCAAAGATATCGAAATGGGTTTCGACCCGAATGATTTTTCAAATTGTAGAACGGAGTGAGGTTTATGGATATCGGTACAGTAGGAATATTGGTAGCGTTCGGTGCCGGAGTGCTGTCATTTCTTTCTCCCTGTGTGTTTCCTTTAATACCCGCCTACCTGGCGCAGTTAACGGGAACATCTTTTCAAGATTTACAGGAAATGGAAGATAAGGACCGCCGCCGGATCATGGTGAGAAATTCAGTCGCCTTCGTGATAGGCCTGGCGCTGGTTTTCACCTTGTTCGGCGCATCGGCCACCTTTTTAGGTAAGTTTTTCTTGAACAACCAGGTGCTGGTCGGACGGATTGCCGGTTTTGCGATTGTCCTATTCGGCTTACATTTGATGGGTGTTATCCAAATCCCCTTCCTGATGCGAGAATCTCGGATGGATTTGGCTGACGCTCGCCAAAAATCAACCGGTTTGACTGGATCAGCGCTCATGGGAGCCGCTTTCGGCATCGGCTGGACACCTTGTATTGGGCCAGTTCTGGCTTCTATTCTCGCCATCGCCAGCCAGGCAGATTCAGTTGCCACGGGCATGGTTTTGTTACTGGCATATGCGCTTGGTTTGGGAGTGCCATTCATCTTGATGGCGCTGGTGCTAAATAAAGCGGCTGGGCAGAAAGCGATGGGTAAAGTTCGCCAGTACATGCCGCAGCTGAGCGCCGCCAGCGGCGCGCTGCTTATATTTATGGGCCTACTGGTGTTCACAGGCAACCTGATCGAATTGAGCAATTTGATCACGGAAAGATTTGGAACTGGGCTGACAATCTGAGGCTTAGTCGAGGATAAACGTGATGAAGAAAATTTGGAAAGTAATAATCATCGTATTTGTAGCTGGGATCATGGTCGGTGATCTCGTCATTGATTTTCGAACCCAGGCCCAGGCGCATCCACAAGATACAGAAACAGCTGAATTGCTGGGTTTGAATGTGGGCACCACCGTGGGTGATCTGGCCCCTGATTTCACCGGCACGACCGTGGATGGCGAGACTGTTACCCTTAGCGATCTCAAGGGGAAAGTGGTCCTGGTCAATATATTTGCTTCCTGGTGCGGGCCATGTCGGGTCGAGGCACCCCATTTAGCGGAAGTTTATAACTCGATCGATAAAGATAAATTCGAATTCGTCGGCCTGAACTTGCAGGAAACTCCGGGAGCAGTTGAAGGCTTCCAGGATGAATTTTTTATTGAATTCCCGCTGGTGCTCAATGAAGGAGGTGATCTAACCAATATCTACAGCCCGATCGGTTTGCCAACTTCCTGGTTCATCGATCAAGATGGTGTGGTTCGCTTTGTTTTTTCCGGGCCAATGATTCAAGAATCTCTGCAGGCTATTTTGGCTGATGTAGAAGCAGGCCGGGAACCTGATCCCTTCGCAGTCATTGGATAGGTAAGGGGTCGAGATTCCTTCATCAGAAATTGGAATGAAAGATCAATGCGCATAGATTAATTGGGTTTTCGCATAAATCGTCAAGAGAATGTCGAGCATTGTGCGGTAACTCAAAGTGCGAATCACTTTCGAAAGTGATTCGCACTTTGAGTTACCGCACAATGCTCGACATTCTCTTGACGATTTATGCGAAAACCCAATTAATCTATGCGCATTGATCTTTCATTCCAATTTCTGATGAAGGAATCTCGACCCCTTACCTATCCAATGACTGCGAAGGGATCAGGTTCCCGGCCTGCTTCTACATCAGCCAAAATAGCCTGCAGAGATTCTTGAATCATTGGCCCGGAAAAAACAAAGCGAACCACACCATCTTGATCGATGAACCAGGAAGTTGGCAAACCGATCGGGCTGTAGATATTGGTTAGATCACCTCCTTCATTGAGCACCAGCGGGAATTCAATAAAAAATTCATCCTGGAAGCCTTCAACTGCTCCCGGAGTTTCCTGCAAGTTCAGGCCGACGAATTCGAATTTATCTTTATCGATCGAGTTATAAACTTCCGCTAAATGGGGTGCCTCGACCCGACATGGCCCGCACCAGGAAGCAAATATATTGACCAGGACCACTTTCCCCTTGAGATCGCTAAGGGTAACAGTCTCGCCATCCACGGTCGTGCCGGTGAAATCAGGGGCCAGATCACCCACGGTGGTGCCCACATTCAAACCCAGCAATTCAGCTGTTTCTGTATCTTGTGGATGCGCCTGGGCCTGGGTTCGAAAATCAATGACGAGATCACCGACCATGATCCCAGCTACAAATACGATGATTATTACTTTCCAAATTTTCTTCATCACGTTTATCCTCGACTAAGCCTCAGATTGTCAGCCCAGTTCCAAATCTTTCCGTGATCAAATTGCTCAATTCGATCAGGTTGCCTGTGAACACCAGTAGGCCCATAAATATAAGCAGCGCGCCGCTGGCGGCGCTCAGCTGCGGCATGTACTGGCGAACTTTACCCATCGCTTTCTGCCCAGCCGCTTTATTTAGCACCAGCGCCATCAAGATGAATGGCACTCCCAAACCAAGCGCATATGCCAGTAACAAAACCATGCCCGTGGCAACTGAATCTGCCTGGCTGGCGATGGCGAGAATAGAAGCCAGAACTGGCCCAATACAAGGTGTCCAGCCGATGCCGAAAGCGGCTCCCATGAGCGCTGATCCAGTCAAACCGGTTGATTTTTGGCGAGCGTCAGCCAAATCCATCCGAGATTCTCGCATCAGGAAGGGGATTTGGATAACACCCATCAAATGTAAGCCGAATAGGACAATCGCAAAACCGGCAATCCGTCCGACCAGCACCTGGTTGTTCAAGAAAAACTTACCTAAAAAGGTGGCCGATGCGCCGAACAAGGTGAAAACCAGCGCCAGGCCTATCACGAAGGCGACTGAATTTCTCACCATGATCCGGCGGCGGTCCTTATCTTCCATTTCCTGTAAATCTTGAAAAGATGTTCCCGTTAACTGCGCCAGGTAGGCGGGTATTAAAGGAAACACACAGGGAGAAAGAAATGACAGCACTCCGGCACCGAACGCTACCAATATTCCTACTGTACCGATATCCATAAACCTCACTCCGTTCTACAATTTGAAAAATCATTCGGGTCGAAACCCATTTCGATATCTTTGACGAAAATATTTACCTGTTTCTTACCGCCAGCGCCAATGCATTAATGAAACTCCAATTTTCACTTTAACCTAATCTCCAAGAGATCTCAGGGATCAACATACAATCCATTTTTCACGGATGAAGAATTTGATGACCGGAAAATTGGTAAGGTCATGCCTTTTTCCCTGTCAAAAGTAAGGCTTCGGTTTTACGCGCCGTCAGTGGCGATACACGGATTTGTTTTAGATAGACTAGCAGGAGGTCAAATGCACGATTCAAGAACGATTTCTCATCCAAATTATTTATCGGTGCAATGTATGTGCAATACCATGCACTGCTGACAAGCGAAGTTCATTTTTAGTAGGAGTAAATCATGCAAAGAATGATTAGTAAGATAGCCCCGACCTTCCCATATGTGATCTGGATGGGCTTCATAATTGTGATTCTGTCGGTGGTGATCGGTTTCATCAACTCTCAAGCTGCAGCAGCTTATTTTGCAGAGAGTAAAGCCGTGCGAGAGACCACACTTTTAGCCGAACGGGCTACAATTGAGAGCACAAAATTATGGCTGCCTTATTTTAAGTTCTTGGGACTGGGAATGGTTTTGGGAGGTATTGTGATGGCCTTACGGGTCATCCTGGATAACTTGGCCCAGGCTGGCAAGAAAGTCCTGGTCAATTTACCCAAAGACAAACGTCCCGCGATGCCTAAGCCGCCCTGGTATGGGCGCCTGATGCCGATCGTGATGATGCTGGGTATGTTGATTTTCATTGTGGCCCTGCTCGTGTCGCTGCAACTCGCTGGCACAGCAAGGGCGGTATTTTCTAACCCGGTTCCTGATATTGATGCGGCGGGGGCAGGAACTGTCCTGTTAGGTCAATTGCAGAATATTCAGGCGACCTCCGCCTGGTTGGTACCCTTCAAGTTCCTCGGGATAGCCACCGAGTTCCTGGCAATCGTGATGGGCTTAGGAACCATTGTGTATGTATTGAACAACCAAACCGCGATGCTCAAAAAAGGCGTTCAGGTTGCCCAGTCTGGGTTACAGCAAGATGTTAAGCCAGCCGAAGAAGGCGACCAGGTGCCAGCAACCGAGGGTGTTGCTGCCTGAGCGAGTATTTAGATAGATTATTGGAGAATCTCATGAACGCAAGTCAAGTAGAAAAAACCCCTTACCAATTGAAAGTTTTCCCGGTTCTGACAATACTTGGATGGATTCTGATCAGTCTGGCGCTGATCATTGGCCTGATCGTCCTGACGCCTACAGCAGTAAATTATTTTGGAGCCAATTTCAAGGAAGTTAGAGATGCAGCTGAGGCTGGATCAGTGCTGCTGAGCCAGCTTGGTATTCTGGCCTCAATTCCACTCTGGTTGGAACCTCTCACCTTCCTCGGCGTGGCCTTCTTTATTTGTGGGATCGCCCTCGAGTTCTCGATTATTCCTTCTCTGATCAAAAAGCGCGGCGATGTTATGTCCCAGGCATTCCCCTTGATCGTCAAACTGGGTAAATAACCAGTCTTTAAAGGAGCAATCTGGTGCAAGAACAAAAATCTTCTTTCCCCTTTAGTATGGTCGAACGGATGATGCCCTGGTATCCAGGAATCGCCGTCATGGGTTGGGCATTCGTGCTGATCGCTTTCCTGTTTGCCTGGTTTGTGCTCAGTCCCGCCCAGACAACGTTCCTCTCTGACGCAAAAGCTGTCCGGGAAGGCGCAGCTATCGGGAGCGCCTTTGTCAATGCCAACCTCGCCAGTCATGTTCTGGAAACGTGGCTGCCGCAGTTCAAGTTCTTCGGACTCGGCTTAGGCCTGTTGGCCATCGTGATGGCGCTCGGGACCATTGCCAAACGACTGCGCAACATGGGCATGATCATTTTCAGCCAGCTGCCTGAAAACATGCGTCCCGCCGTCCCGGCGCCTCCGAAACGAATCAGGCTCTTCCAGCTGAGCGCTTTGATGGGCATCATGGTGCTGCTGATCGTCTTGATCGTCGGGATCATCTTGGCGGCAGGTGTGGTTTCGGGATACTGGAACAATTCCATCGTCAATGATCTCAATCCAGCTCAGCCTGGTTCGGCGTTGCTCTCGCAGCTCTCTTTGATCAGCAGCTACGCATTCTGGCTGAATCCCCTGCGCATGATCGGCATGGCTTTCCTCTTTACCGCTATCACAGTCGCGTTGACGGTGATCATTGGCACGCTGCGCATGCAGACCAAGATGTTAGGCGATTTAGTGCAGAAAGCAGGATAACCAAATAAATTACAGACGTAAATCTTCTTCTTTTCCGCAGACAGCCCCGTTGAGAATTCATCGGGGTTGTTTGTTTACCAAAAATGGAGCATGCAAATCGGCGTTGAGACAGGTAAGAATTGCCATCCCCGGCTTATCAAAACAAGTGCTGGAAATGAATAGGATTTCACCCAATATTGAACTGTTAGAGAGGAAAATGCGACCATCCCATCATACACATAAAGCTTAATAGGAATTGAAGAGTATAATTACCCCCATCATCTAATAAGATCAGCCAAAATCCATCAGCAAGATGGAACCAAAAAGAAGATCAGCAAAGCGGGGAGAATTACACACGACCTCTCCACCTGCACAAGACATTTGTTTTGAATGATCAATAAAATAATTGAGGTAGGAGTAATGACCAATCGAATCAAGGAACTAAGTGAGCTTGGACAATCAATCTGGTACGACAACATCCAAAGGGGGATGTTGAAAAACGGCGAATTTGAAGAGTTGATCGCAGCCGGAGTGTTGGGAGTTACCTCAAATCCAACGATTTTTGATAAAGCCATCTCCGGCAGTGCAGACTATGACAGCTCATTGGTGGATTTCATTACAGCTGGATTTGAGCTGGACACAATTTACGAGAAGCTGGTCCTGGAGGATATCAGCACGGCTGCCGATCATCTTCGCCCGGTTTACGACCGGTCCGAAGGGTTGGACGGATATGTAAGTATAGAAGTCCGGCCAACTTTGGCCAATGACACCAAGGGAACGATCGATGAAGCCAGGCGCTTGTTCAATACCCTCGATCGTCCAAACATCATGATTAAAGTGCCAGCCACGCCGCAAGGTATGCCCGCGATTGAAACGCTGATCAGCGAAGGAATTAATATCAATGTCACCCTGATGTTCTCACTCAAGCATTACGAATCTGTCGCCAACGCTTATCTAGCTGGATTGGAAAAGCGAGCAGCGTCCGGAGCAGACATCAGTCAGGTTGCTTCCGTGGCTTCATTTTTTGTCAGCCGGGTCGACACTGCTGTCGACAGGGAGCTGGAGAAGATTGGAAACACCTCCCTGAAAGGGAAAATCGCCATCGCCAATTCCAAAGCTACCTATATGCGCTTTAAACAAATATTCAGCGGCGACCGTTGGGATAAGCTGGCGGCAGCTGGTGCCCGGGTGCAACGCCCCCTATGGGCCAGCACCGGGACAAAGAATCCCGAATATGCGGATACATTGTACATTGACCGCCTGATCGGCCCAGACACAGTCAACACCGTCCCACCGGCCACCTTGGATGCTTTTCGTGATCACGGCCAGGTAGAGCCCACCCTGGAAACTGGTCTCGATTTAGCCTTGACGCAAATGGAAGAGCTCAGTGAGCTGGGTATCGATTTAGACCTGATCACCGAGAAGCTCCAAGAGGATGGCGTGATCGCATTTGCAGCTTCCTTCACCTCACTCATGGAGAATCTTTCCGAGAAATGCAAGCGGTTAGGCGCAAAGGCTATTAATTTTTCGGCAAACCTGGGCGAGTACCAATCTGCTGTTGATCAGGCTCTCCAGGAAATGGATGCAAAGCAGGTCATGGAACGCATCTGGAAGCACGATTACACCCTATGGAAACCGGAGCCAGATGAAATTGAAAACCGTCTAGGTTGGCTGCATATTATTGAGGCTTCTCAGAAATCCATCCCGGAATTAAAAGAACTGGTCACCGGTTTACAGAGCGCTGGCTTTACTCAGGCGCTGCTGCTCGGTATGGGCGGGTCCAGCCTGGCACCGGAAGTATTTCGCAAGACTTTTGGTGTCCGAGAGGGATTTCTGGATTTGGCTGTTCTAGACAGCACCGATCCCGACGCGATCTCAGCCCGAGCAGGAAAACTTGATCTGGCCCGGACCGTTTTCATCGTCTCTACCAAATCTGGAGGGACTGTCGAGACGCTCTCTTTGTTCAGGTATTTTTACAATCAGGTCTCTGCTAAGCTGGGTGCGGAGCAAGCTGGCTCACACTTCATCGCCATAACAGACGCCGACTCGCAGCTCGATAAAATAGCCAGCCGCTTCAATTTTCGTAAGATCTTCCGCAACGATGCCAATATTGGCGGGCGTTATTCTGCATTATCGTTCTTTGGGTTGGTACCGGCGGCGCTGCTCGGTGTCGATCTAGAGGCTCTGCTAGAAAGCGCCGCAACCATGATCGACAACAGCCAAAAACCGGCTGCAGATGGCAATCTTGCCGCTCAACTGGGGGCGATCCTGGGAGATTTGGCCAAAACTGGCAGGGACAAGGTTACCCTGGTCTCCTCGCCAGAAATTGCCAGCCTGGGAGATTGGATCGAACAGCTGCTGGCAGAAAGCACTGGCAAGGAAGGTAAAGGTATCCTGCCAGTCGTTGGAGAACAGCTCTCTGAACCGGGAGTTTACAGTTCCGATCGCCTTTTTGTGTACCTGACACTGCCCGGTGATTCTTCGCATGATGCACAGGTCGCCGAATTAACAGCAGCCGGTCACCCGGTGGTGCGAATGCAGCTAAATGAAGTTTTTGATTTAGGTGCTCAATTCTTCCTGTGGGAGATGACTACGGCTGTCGCTGGTCACCGGTTGGAGATCAATCCTTTCGACCAGCCAAATGTCGAGGCTGCGAAAATCTTAGCGCGCGAGATGGTCAGCGCTTTCCAGGAGTCTGGTGAATTGCCAGCTTTGCAGCCCTCCTTGCAAGCAGAAGGGATTACTGTATACGCCGATCCTTCCTCCCCGGTTGATCCAGCGGCAACACTCAGGCAGGTTCTGGATGTCTTCCTGGGTGAGACAAAACCAGGAGCATATATCAGCCTGCAGGCATACTTGCAACCCACACCAGAGCTTGACCAGGCGCTAGCCACGCTGCGCGCTCAACTCCGAGATCGAACTCGCCTGGCAACCACAGTCGGCTACGGCCCACGCTTCTTGCACTCAACCGGTCAGTTGCATAAGGGTGATGGTGGTGCTGGTTTGTTCATCCAATTGACCAGCGATGTAAAGCATGATATCCCTATTCCAGAAGAAGCTGGTTCGGATGCATCGTCAATCAGTTTTGGTGTCTTAATCCAGGCTCAGGCATTGGGTGATCGCCAGGCATTGTTGGATGCAAACCGGCGGGTGCTCCGCCTCCACCTGGGTGCAAACAGCCTCGACGGAATTAAGCAATTAGGCGGTTTTAACACTTGATAGTATTCCGCCAAAATCCCATTATTATTGGGGAAATGAAATTATGATCCAAGCGATGATTTTTGACCTGGACGGCACCTTGGTGCAAACCGAGAAGCTGAAAGCGCTCTCCTATGCTAGGGCAGTAATAGAGCTCTGCCCAGATAAAGTAAGTGAGAGCGAAGTGGTGGAGGCTTTCAAACAGGTCGTAGGCCTGTCCCGGCATGAGGTAGCCCAATCTTTGGAAAAGAAGTTCAATTTACAAGAAAAGGCTGCAGAACGGATGGAGGAATTCGGGGTAAGCACTTCCTGGCAGGCATTTATCCAGGTTCGCCTGCTGCATTATCAGGCCATGTTGGCTGATCCGCAGATCCTGCTGGACCATCGTTGGCCGTATAACATGGCCTTATTAGAGAGCGCAAGGAGAGCAAACTGTAAGACGGGTTTGGCGACCATGTCGACTTGTCATCAGGCACAAAGGGTGCTCGAGATACTCCAACTTCAGGAAGAATTTGATTTCGTCGCCACCCGGGATGACGTGCATGAAGGAAAACCCAATCCGGAAATATACACGCTGGTCGCAAATATGCTGGCGATGCCGACTTCACGCTGCCTGGTGATCGAAGATTCTCCGGCTGGCGTACAGGCCGCGCTGGCTGCGGGGATGTGGTGTATTGCCGTTACGACTTCTTTCACCCGTACGGCCATCCATGCTAGACAGCTGCTGGATGAGCGCTGGGTGGTGGACGAAGCGGACAAATTACTGCCGACCGTGCGAGAAATGCTCGCTGAGCGAATGAATGATGATTGACCAACTTAAATAGATAAAGAAACTACAACCTGCCATTATTAGGTTGGACACGGAATGACACAGAAAAATGCGGAATATTTATGATTTCTGGTCATTGTTTTCGGATATTTCATCCGCGTTCGTCCGTGTTTATCCGTGTCCACTTCATAGAATCTGTCAGGTGGGCTGAATCAAAGTTTAGGAGTAAAAGCATGGATATCGCGATGATAGGTCTGGGGAAGATGGGTGCCAACATGGCAAACCGCTTGCTGCTCGGTGGACATCGAGTAGTGGCGTTCGATATTAATGAAGATGCCATCCGGGCGACAGAAGAAGCTGGCGCCGAAGGAGCTCGGACGTTGGAACAGGTGGTTGAGAAACTCGCGCCGCCGCGCTCCGTATGGGTAATGGTGCCTGCAGGTCAAATCACTGAGAACATGATCCGGGAGCTGGGAAATGTGTTATCACCCGGAGATATCCTCATCGATGGTGGCAATTCAAATTACAAGGATTCTATGCGCCGGTCAGAGGAATTGAGACAAAAAGGCTTGAACTTCATCGATGTCGGTACAAGTGGTGGTATCTGGGGATTAGCTGAAGGCTATAGTTTGATGGTGGGCGGCGATGAGGAGATAGTAGACCGCCACCGTCCAATCTTCGAAACCTTGGCACCCGGGAAAGATTTAGGCTGGGGGCACGTAGGGTCACCTGGTTCTGGTCACTTTGTAAAGATGATCCACAATGGCATCGAATATGGGCTGATGCAGGCCTACGCTGAAGGTTTCGGAATTATGAAAGCAAAGGAAGATTTTAAACTTGACCTGCACCAGATCGCTGAGATATGGCGGTATGGCAGTGTTGTCCGGTCGTGGCTGCTCGATTTAACTGCCGCCGCCCTGGCAGAAGATCAAGATTTAGCAGATATAAAAGCCTGGGTGCAGGATTCTGGCGAGGGGCGCTGGACGGTTTTTGAAGCCATCGACCTGGATGTTTCTGCACCGGTTATTACTGCTTCGCTCCAGCGCCGCCTGCGGTCGCGTAGAGATCAACCCTTTTCAGATAAACTATTAGCTGCTTTACGAAATGAATTCGGCGGGCATGCTGTAAAACAAGTGGAGGAATAATGTCAGGGTCAACTTCAATTGTCATCTTCGGCGCGTCCGGTGATCTCAATCACCGCAAGCTACTACCAGCCTTGTTCAACCTCTATCGCAAGAAGCGCATCCCAGAGAATTTCCAGATCTTGGGCTTCGCAACCAGGGATTGGGACGATCACAAGTTTCGGACTGAAATGGAGGCTGCCGCCGTACAATTCTGCACCTTTGATTATTCATACGATGAGTGGTTGGATTTCTCAGAACATTTATATTACATGTCAGGGAATTTTACTAACCCGGACGACTTCGAGGTGCTGGCTGACCGGTTGCAGCAATTGGAATCCGGCCCCTCGGATCGAATGTATTATCTGGCATCCGCGCCCCGTTTTTTCCTACCGATCGTACAGGAATTAGGCCGCCTGGGTCTGGTTGATGAAGCGGAGGGTAAAAGGCGTGTGGTGGTTGAGAAGCCGATCGGTACTGATCTGGCTTCTGCCCATGCTTTGAATGAGGGTCTCAGCCAGGTGCTGAAGGAAGAGCAGATCTTCCGTATTGATCACTATTTGGGCAAAGAATCAGTTCAAAATTTGCTGGTTTTTCGCTTCGCGAACGCTATATTCGAACCCATCTGGAACCGTAACTATATCGACCATGTGCAGATCACCGTAGCGGAAGAGGTTGGTGTCGCTAATCGGGCTGGGTACTACGACAACGTAGGCGTTCTGCGCGACATGTTCCAGAACCATTTGATCCAATTGGTTGCGCTGGTGGCGATGGAACCTCCTGCAAATTTCGAGGCGGATTCCATCCGCGATGAAAAAGTTAAAGTACTGCGCTCGATTCGACCGATTACAACTGACGAGATCGCCACGGAGACAGTTCGGGGGCAGTATCGGGGCTATTGCGAATCACCCGGCGTGGCAGAACGCTCCCAGACCGAGACATTTGCAGCTTTACGACTATATATCGATAACTGGCGCTGGCAGGATGTCCCTTTCTACCTGCGCTCAGGCAAAAAACTAGCGGAAAAATGCACCGAGATCGCCATCCAGTTCAAGTGCCCGCCAGTACATATGTTCCCCCTCCCACAAGATTTCGAGATGACTGCCAACATCCTGGGGATGTGCATCCAGCCGGATGAGGGCATCCACCTGAAATTCGAGGCAAAAGTTCCGGATACTGCGGCAGAAACCCGCTCAGTAGACATGGAATTCCATTACCGGGATTCCTTTGGTGAGACGTCGATCCCTGAGGCATATGAGCGCCTCTGCCTGGACGCTCTCCAGGGTGATGCCACGCTGTTCACACGCGCCGGAGCAGCCGAACTCAGCTGGAAATTCATCGATCCTATCCTGGAGGCCTGGAAATCCCCAAATAGACCACCGTTGACGAGCTATGAACCAGGCAGCTGGGGTCCTGATGAAGCCCATGAATTCCTCAGTTCGGAAGGAAGATGGTGGATCCGGACCTGCGGTGATCACGCTGTGCAAGTCATCGATCCGCTCAAAAAGTAATATATTTCTGTCACAACGCATCTATACCTCAAGTTATTAGTGTTAATGATTTACCGGTCACATAGATGCGTCCTTTATGGCAGATACTGATCTCATTCAAAGAAAGAAACCAATCCGTTTCACTCGATTGTGATGAGTGCTTCCAATACATGGAACACCTGGCTGAAGAGGCGATTGCAGGTGCAGATAAAGACGTCCTGCAAACAGCAATTAAGGACCACCTGAGTCGGTGCCCAAACTGCCAGGAACACCACCAGCAGAGATTGGATCAGATGGAAGAAGAGATGACCGCCCAAAAGGAAAACAGTTGAAAATAAGAAAGTAACCATTTAGCGAAATGACTGCTACTTTGATCAAGAAGATTAGAAGGATATCCAGGTACACCCTGATAGGCGTTGGATTATTGGCTGCGTGTGCTCCAGCTGCCGCCCGTTCAACACAGGTAATTTCATCTGGTGCGACAGATACGCCGGATAACTCGCAAAAGGATTCATCTGCTGCTCCAACACCCACTGTTGATTTAAGTCTGAGCAATGTCCCCTTTGTTCCATTACTCCCCCGAGATGCCATCGCACCGGTTTATGATCCGGAATTTGTCAGCGCAGAAGATTCCCCTCTGCAAGATGACGAACTCATTATGGGATTCGCCATTAACGGCGAAGCCAAGGCTTATCCCGTGACCGTGCTGCGTTTTCGCGAAATGGTCAATGATGAACTGGCTGGTCTGCCCATCCTGGTCACCTGGTGACCGATCTGCTACACCGGTCTCGTGCACGACCGGAGAATAAACGGGGTACCCCACACATTTGGCAACGCTGGAGCTTTGGTGAAGAATGCCATGACCTGGTGGGATCATGAGACGGACTCGATTTGGTCGCAGCCAGTCGGGCAGGCTTTCAGAGGGCCATTACTCGGTACAAAACTCGAACTGCTCCCCTTCCAGCTGACAACTTGGTCTAATTGGTCGGAAGATCACCCGGAAACTTTGGTCATGGTCAACGATGTCGGTCGCTTGAGCAATTCCCGGCAGGGATTTCAGCCAGGCTTTGTGCTTGGTCTGATCTTGGAAGATCAGGCAAAAGCCTACTACTATGAGGATGTCGAAGCGGTCGGGGTGATCAATGACACACTTGGCGAAACCCCGATAATGGTGTGGGCTGAGAACAACGATATCAAGGCCTACATCCGCCAGCTGGGTGATCAAACGCTGACCTTCGAGCTGCAAAATGGTGTCCTCGTCGATCTGGAAACGGGTTCGACTTGGGAGATCAGCCGCGGCCTGGCAGTGGAAGGTCCTCTCACCGGTGAAGGGTTACAGCCAATACCCAGCCTGAGCTCATTTGACTGGGCATTTGAAGATTTTTATCCTCTGGGAGAATTCTATCAACCACCCGCGGATGCGTAACAAACAGCTACTTGCTCGTTATAATTACGACGAGTTTGTCCCAGAGAAATTCGAACCCTGGCTGAACTTCGCAGCCAGCCC
Source organism: Anaerolineales bacterium (assembly GCA_041558875.1). Classification (GTDB taxonomy): domain Bacteria; phylum Chloroflexota; class Anaerolineae; order Anaerolineales; family UBA4823; genus PFL25. Next base: position 47,875 of record JBFFEL010000001.1, on the reverse strand, counting down.
ACCCTTGGGCTATCCTGGGCTCGACTTCCCGCTATGGGACCTGGATGAACGAGAAAACTCCCTCAGTCGTATTTGGGCACAGTATACCTTCACCATCGTGGAATTTGGCAGCTTCACCTGACCTTATTGTGCGATGGCGGCGCCATCCATGAATTCGATAGCTGATCGCTTTAGCGAAAAGGGAGTCGGTTCAATTTTCCTCTACACTCATGAAGCTCATCCGGGGGAATATTATCCCCACCTGACCTCAATGGGACAGAAATTCAAACATGCTCGTGATCTGCGCGACCAGCTTGGCGTAACCAGACCGATCCTGGTGGATGCCCTGGATGGGGCTTGCCACCGGGCGTATGGATCGATGCCCAATATGAGCTGGATATTCAATAAAGCCGGCATTCCGATCTACAAGTCTGATTGGACCGATGCGAACAGCGTGGAGAATGCCATTGAATATTTTCTGGGGGTGGTGGATCGACGGCGTAGCGGAGAACAAATGGTCCCTTTCAAAGTCGAAAGATTGGATTTCCGAACGCGCGATGTCGCCGGATTCATGGCGGGTCTGGAGCGCAATGGGCCAAAAGCGGTAAAGGAATTCAATTCCGCCTTTTAAGTCCCTAACACCAGCGCCTAACAATCATTCCCCAGACTGTTCTACTTCACAGGTTATTCCAGGCGAGCACCAAAATTCTGCTTGTATTTTTACTTTTTCCTTCGAAATAGAACTATCTGAGCAAAATCTCAGGTAAGAACCCATCTTGATCCAACGTCAAAATTGTAAGTTTTGTAGATTAATACGGTATACCCGTTAATTTTGAGGAGGCTATTGTGAAAATAGCAAGCATATTGAAACCAAACCGGAAATGGCTCATTGCTTCAATAATATTCATCACTGCATGTGCAGGAGCCGTTTCAACGCAACCAGGAGAGCAGACAGGAGAGGATATAGGAGAGCAGATCGTGGAAGAAATCGCTCCAGAACCCACCGAGACGCAAGAAAGTGCTCCAGAGGCTGAAGACGAGAATGAAACCGCTGGCGTAGCGTCCGTTCCGAAAGTGATCCCGGATTTTCTACCGGATGAACCGCCACCACTAGGTGCTGACAGTCAATTTTCGACAGACTTCAGCCGGCATATCGTCCCCTACCGCGAGATTCTCTCTGGTGGTCCACCGAAAGATGGCATTCCTGCCGTCGATGACCCAAAGTTCATCAGCGTCGCAGAAGCAAGTGAATTTCTAGGTGAGCTCGAACCGGTGGTCTTTTTCCAGATCGGGGATGATGCCCGGGCATACCCACTGCAGATTTTAACCTGGCACGAGATTGTTAATGATGTTGTTGATGGCACCCCGATCACGATAACGTTCTGCCCATTGTGCAATACAGCCATCGCCTTCTCACGAGAATTTGATGGCCAGGTGCTGGATTTTGGAACTACAGGTCGTTTGCGCTTCAGCAACCTGATCATGTATGACCGCCAATCTGAGACCTGGTGGCAGCAAGCCACGGGGCAGGCTATTGCTGGTGAATATGCCGGCGAACAACTCACCTTCTTACCCGCTTCTATCATCGGATGGCAGGAATTCCAGGAGAATTTCCCTGATGGACAGGTACTCTCGAGAGATACCGGTTTCCGCCGTGATTATGGGCGCAACCCGTACGCTGGTTACGACAATATCAACAATTCACCATTCCTCTTCAGGGGTCCTGAAACCCCAGGCGTTCTACCTGCCATGGCCAGGGTGCTGACTGTCGAATTTGACGGAGAAGCAGTAGCCTATCCTTATGAAGCCCTGCAGGAGCTAAGTGTGATCAACGACAACGTCGCTGGAAGCGAGGTGGTGATCTTCTGGCAGCCTGGCACAGCGTCTGCACTGGATTCCTCTGCGATCGCCCAGGGTGAGGATGTCGGCGCTGGGGTATCATTTTCCCGGGAAGTCGACGGCCAGGTCCTGACTTTCTCCTTCGATGGTGAAAAGATAACCGATGACCAGACTGGTAGTGAATGGGATGTCTTTGGGCAAGCAGTCAGCGGTGAGCTGGCAGGAACCCAGCTCGAACCAGTAGTATCAGTGAACCATTTCTGGTTCTCATGGGCAGCCTTCAAACCCGAAACCCGAGTCTACACAGGATAAATCAATCCTGATGAGCGTCAACAGCGGCCTGCGCCCAGGAAAGCGCAGCCATCATTGCCGGGAATCCAATTGTGGTAATTCCCAGTAACACGGCGTGTTGAATTTCCTCCGCTGTTGCCCCAGCCTCGAGGGCGCGGTGAGTATGAGACCTCACTGCGCTCTCTGATTGGTTGGCTGCTGCCATACCCAGCTTGACCAGTTCGCGTACTCTTTTATCAAGTGGTCCGGCTTGTGCAGCAGTCGCGCCGAGACGGTCGTAGACCTTCCACAGCTCGCCATAGTCAGCCTGAAAGCGTTGGTAAGTACGGGGGAGTTCACTCATCTTTACCTCCTTAAAATTGAATGTCAGTGGGATGAATAATTGGGGGAAAATCCTCTCTGCGCATCATAGCCTCAAACCCAGAAACATGCAACCTGAAAACAAAGCTGCCAGACAGAACCCCGAATTATCACAGTGAATTGGGGATCAGTATGCGAAAATCCAGTTTCAACGATTGATTTTCCACCAGGATATATATGACAAACGTCCTTGTGATTTCATTCACAAAAATGCTAGAATATATTCGGTTTTCTGAATATGAATTTGCAGCCTGTCTCCTCTTTACTGCGCGCCATCAGTCAACCCGCAAGGGTAGAAATTTTGCTGGCCATCGGCTCAGGTGAAGCCTGCGTCTGCCACCTGGAAATAGCGACAGGTCGCCGCCAGGCGTATATCTCCCAGCAGTTAATGGCCCTGCGCAGCGCGGGGATCGTCACCAGCCGTAGGGAAGGTCGCAATGTTTACTACCGGCTCGAGGATCCATCCATACTGGAGTTGATTCAACATGCTTCTACGCTTACCAGTATCGATGAAAGTGAAATTCAAGCATTTGGTTCAACCAATCTCCACGGAAAATGTCCTTGCCCGAAATGCGATCGGGAGGCTTCAGAGATAACTGGGGGACCAACCATTATCACTCATAAGATTGAGAATCCTACCAAGGACGGTACAAAGCATGATCGAGAATCTACATGATCTTTCACTTACTTGGCGAGGTCGGGATGGTTCTGCTTACCAAATTACCGATTGGGAGGTACCGATTCTTGACGCCCGGTTTGGTTTGATCGTGAAAGAATCAAAGGGGACGACATGAGCGAGATAGATACTCTTTGGGCACATGTTGATGAATCTGGTCGTCTAGTCCTGCCAGCAGAAGTGACGGTTCAATATGGTCTAAAAAGCAATGCCAAGGTTCGGATCGACCGAGCAGATAACTATTTTCGCATCCGCCGTCCGGTCAGCCACCTTGCGAAGGTTTATATCGAACCAACTAACCAGTGCAATCTGGAATGCAGTATGTGTTTACACAGAACCTGGGATGAGCCTAAGGGCCAGATGAGTTGGCAAGTATTTACAAGTGTTCTCGAAAGCGTAAAAAGGCTATCCGAGATGCCATCAATCCTTTTTGGTGGTTTAGGAGAACCGCTGTCCCATCCCCAGATAATCAATATGATCTCCCAGGTTAAATCTTTGCAAGGGAAAGTTGAAATAATCACCAATGGCACTCTGCTGGATGAGAATTGCGCAAGACAGCTGGTTGAGATCGGCTTAGACCGGATATGGATCTCAATCGATGGCGCTACCTCAGAGAGTTATGCTGACATTCGTCTTGGAGCAGCTTTACCTGAAGTCCTGGGTAATGTTAAAAATCTGAAGCGCTTACGATCTGGTGGTCATTTCCCAAAACCCGAAATCGGCATCGTGTTTGTGGCAATGAAACGCAATATTTTCGAACTACCAGCTGTAATCAAATTAGGACGCAAACTGGGCGCGAAACATTTCCTTGTCACCAATGTATTGCCCTACGCGGTTGAGACACAGGACGAGATGTTATACAGGCGCTCACTGCGTAATATCACCTACCTGCAGTCGAACTGGTTCCCACAGCTCAACTTCCCAAAGATGCAAGTTGATGAACACATGCGCCAGTCTTTTTTTGAGGCGCTCAACAGCGGTTGCAGCGTCACCTTTGCCGGGCACGATCTGGGAGGAACGAATGACGTGTGTACTTTCATCGATTCTGGATCAATCACAATCGCCTGGGATGGCACTGTCAGCCCCTGCCCGCCCCTCTCCCATAACCATCAAAGTTATTTACACAATAAACCCCATTATTCGCGCCGCTATATCCTGGGAAATATAAAAGATTGCAATTTATTCGATTTGTGGAACGATAGTGATTATGTGGCTTATCGCCAGCGAGTGCAACAATTTGCTTTTGCTCCCTGCACCGCATGCGGAGGTTGCGACCTATCGGAAAAAAATGAAGAAGATTGCTATGGGAATACTTTCCCAGCGTGTGGAAGCTGCCTGTGGGCACAGGGTGTCATCCAATGCCCGTAAGAAACAATCTGAGCAGAGAGGTTGATTTGCCAGCCATCAATACTCCAGCCCTTGGATACCCAAACCGTGAGAAAGATAATAATCTTGGTTGTAGATAACCAGGATGAGCTGCAAACGGATTTCGAGCTTTACCACAGGAGATAAAGTTTATGGCTAAATCCATAAATGCCCAAACATCTAGTTCTCTACCTACTTCCAGCAACTTATCTAATATCGACCGCTTTCTAACTTTGTGGATCTTTTTGGCGATGGCACTCGGTGTGGCACTCGGTTATTTCCTGCCCTCGACTATTGAACAGTTTAACAACTCGGTGTCGATTGGAACGACCAATATCCCCATCGCTATCGGCCTGATACTGATGATGTATCCGCCCTTAGCGAAAGTGCACTATGAAGAGTTGGGAGATGTCTTTCGCGACTGGCGGATATTAAGCCTCTCGCTTTTCTTGAACTGGATCGTCGGTCCATTGTTGATGTTCGTCCTGGCGGTGGTTTTCCTGCCCAGCTATCCTGAATACATGGCCGGGCTGATCATGATCGGGTTGGCGCGCTGTATCGCTATGGTGATCGTGTGGAACGACCTGGCCAAAGGTGATGCGGAATATGCAGCCGGATTGGTGGCCTTCAACAGCCTTTTCCAGGTCTTCTTCTACAGCCTGTTTGCCTGGGTGTTTATCACCAAATTGCCACCCCTGCTGGGATTGCAGGGCACCATCGTGAACATCACTATCGGGGAGATCGCCCAGAGCGTTTTCATCTACCTGGGCATCCCCATGATCGCTGGCTTCCTGACGCGCCTGATCCTGATCCGCAGAAAGGGCAAAGAGTGGTACGAGCGTGAATTTGTGCCCCGCATCAGCCCCTTGACCTTGATCGCCCTATTGTTTACCATTGTGGTCATGTTCAGTTTGAAGGGCAACCTGATCGTGCAGATTCCGATGGACGTGATCCGCATCGCCATTCCTTTGATCATCTATTTTGTGGTCATGTTCCTGGTCAGCTTCTGGATGGCACATCGCATCAAAGCCAACTATGCCAAAACGACCAGCGTGGCCTTCACCGCAGCCAGCAATAATTTCGAACTGGCCATCGCTGTCGCAGTGGCAGTCTTTGGAATTGGCTCCGGAGTCGCTTTTGCCGCGGTGATCGGTCCCCTGATCGAAGTCCCCGTGATGATCGGCCTAGTGAACGTGGCCTTTGCCCTCCGCAAGCGCTATTTCCAGACACCCCTGCAAGCCCCGGCTGATTGATTATAATTTTCGAATCTCATTGGTGAGTTTATGCGTAATAAGTTACCGATACTATTTCTTATATTTATTTTGGGAGTGATGGCTCCTTGGTTTTTGTCTGTCAATGCACAGGATAGCGGCGTGGTGCGGGTATTCATGTTCTGGTCGAGTACTTGCGGGCACTGCGAATTTGTGATCAACGAGGTGCTGCCGCCGCTGCAGGAACAATTAGGCGATCAATTTGAAATCTTGATGGTCGAACTAACCACTCAAGAAGATGTAGACAAATTGTACGAGACTGCAGCCATTGTGGGCATCGCCAAAGAACAGGTGGGGGTTCCGTTTATGCTGGTTGGCGATCAGGTTCTGCTTGGATCTGATCAAATCGCAGGAGAGCTGCCAGGATTATTGGCTCTCCACTTGGCGCGGGGCGGCATAGATTACCCTCGCCTGGAGCCCCTGGTTGGTTACCTGCCAGAGTTTGAGGATACAGCGGCCAGCAGCGCAGTACTCCTGCAAGATGATGGACAGGAATCAAGCGCTCCCACTGCGATTGCGGTAGCAGAACCTGTTGACGATCATGCAGCTGAGACAAGATCCAATGGCTTCACCCTAGCGCTGGTTATTTTGATAGGGATGTTGCTGGCACTCGCTTACGTGATCTTCGCCTTACTCAGGGAGGGCGAGCCAGATGGCGGTCAGCGTGCGAATTGGATCGACTGGCTGATCCCGCTAGTGGTGGTACTTGGAATAGGTGTCGCCGGGTACCTGACCTATATTGAAACCACCTCTGTGCAGGCTGTTTGTGGGCCGGTGGGTGACTGCAATGCTGTACAGAACAGCTCCTATGCCAGAGTGCTGGGTATTTTGCCAGTCGGAATTTTGGGGCTGCTCGGTTACGTGGCCATCCTGATCGCCTGGATCGTGCAGAGGGTGCGCGAAGATCGTTGGGGGGATTATGCCCGCCTAACCATGCTCGGGATGGCCCTCTTCGGGACGCTGTACTCGATCTATTTAACTTACCTTGAGATTTGGGTGATCGAGGCAGTTTGTATCTGGTGCTTAAGTTCGGCGGTATTGATCACTTTCCTGATGCTGCTGAGCATCCGTCCCGCCCGAGAGGCGCTGGACTCGTTAGGGGAAGACGAAGACGATTTAATATAGGGCAAGCATGCCCCGCACTCGATGCGAGGATTCCAATCTTGATTTTAAAGGCGGGTTTGGAAACTCGCCCTACGATTTCATCATACATTGTTTTTATTTCGTAGGGCTGGATCTCAATCCAACTGATTTCGCTGGTAATCGAATTAACGAATAAAGTGGATCAATCAAGAGAAGGCCAGATTAGCTGTCCGGACCAGGCATAACCAGCTGTCTCGCCTCTGCCCGTGAATAATGCGCCCGGTAAGCGGCAGTTTCGGCGAGCAACCCATGAAGGATTTCTAACTTCCGGGCAGAACTATCCTTTGCAACCTTATCCCCTTCAGAGAGCTGAACTTCGCCATTTTCATCAGACAAAATCGCCAGATCCCCTCGGGAGATTAACCAGTCAATACCTGCCCTGACAGTCACCTCTCGCTGGGCGGTGGCTGCGGCCAAAGCTGAAATTTTCAACAATCCCTGGTTCGATCTAATTGCGTATTTGACCAATCCAACCAGGCGTTTGATAAAAAATTCTAATTTGTCCAGCTGGGGATCAACTGCAAACAGCCGGACGACTTCCGGTGAAACCAGCTCCAAAGCCGCACGCAGCGTTGGACCATCAGGAGGCGTGGTCCAGACCACCAGGGTTTTGTGGTCCACCAATGAGAAGCGATCATAAGATATGATACCCTGATCCTGGAGGTGATCCCTGGCTTGCGCTTCCGCCCACACAATCGCCTCGCCACTATCTAAAAACAATTTCAATGTCCCCAGCGGATGCGATGCTTCCCGGTGATCGATAATCTCGATCTCATCTCGCTCCTCAACAATCTCAGGCTCAACCGGTTCAACCAGGTGGGCTTCCAGCCATTCAATCTGCATATCTCGCACCCCCCGGTAATTTCTGCTTTGGACGGTATATGCCAGGTCGAGCTTTGCATTCGCGACCAGCCAATCCGGATGCCGCTCGAGGCCGCCGCCCCACCAGATCGTTTTCGATTCCCCTCCCTGGTCATCACTCAAGGTCATCAGCAGGTGTTCTTTATCCCGCCCGAGCGGCTTCTGTCCGGTAAAGGTCAGGTCCCGGCTGACCAGAGTGAGGTTTGGATTCCCCGGGCCAAAAGGAGCCAGGCGCTCCAGGTCAGAGACCAGTTCAAGGGATAAATCAGACAATTGCAGATAAGCATCGATCTCCAGCGAAGGTTTGAATTGAGCTTCTTTGATCATCTCTGCCACCGTGGATGATAGCCCCCGGCGAAATTCAGGAATACGTTCGGCTTGCAGGGCAAATCCCGCCGCCATGGGATGCCCGCCAAAGCCCTCCAGCAGGTCACTTTGCGCAGCGATGGCCGCGGATATATTCACTCCAGGAATAGAGCGCGCCGATCCACGGGCCAGCTCACCAGGAGGGGAGGTAATCAGCAGCACCGGCCTGGCATAACGTTCGACCAGCCGGCTGGCCACGATACCGATCACCCCTCCCGGCCAGGATGGATGATCCAAGACCAGAGCGGCATCATCGAGCAGAGATGGCTCCTGATCGACTTGAGCCTGGGCAGCCTGGAAGACCTGGCTAGTGATCAGCTTGCGCTCAGCGTTAAATCCTTCCAGCTGGGTGGCCAGCATCCTCGCTTTTCCTTTATCAGCTGTGGTCAGCAGTTCCACAGCCTGGTTGGCATCTCCTAACCGACCAAGCGCGTTCAAACGGGGAGCCAGCTCGAAACCGATATGTTCTTCAGTCAACCCCAATGGTTCGATCTCGGCCAATGCCATGATCTGCTGCAACCCGAGGCGACGTGAATGGCGCAGCTGGTCCAAGCCGCGCTGGAGCAAATAGCGCACATCCCCGGTTTGCAAAGCCAGGTCAGCGACGATCCCCAGGGCAACCAGGTCCAGGTGTTGATCCACCTTGTCTGGTGTTCCCTCTCGCTCGAATAACGCCTGCGCCAGTTTATAGGCCACACCAACGCCGGGCAGGTTGTAAAGTGGATGGCTGGCTGGACCTCTCTTGGGATTGATCACCGCCAGGGCTGCGGGCAGTTCCGGCGGCAGGTCGTGATGGTCGCTGATGATGACATCGATACCTTTGAAATTAGCGTATTCCACAGCCTCGTGCTCACCGATGCCCGTGTCGCAGGTCAGCAGTAAGTCGATGCCGTCCTCAATAACCTGTCGCAAGACTTGCAAGTTGATGCCATGGGATTCTTTACTGCGCAGGGGGATGTGAAAGGTAACCCTGCCGCCCAATTCCTGGAGAGCTGACACCAGCAGCGTGGTTGCAGTCTGCCCATCCACGTCGAAATCTCCCCAGACGCAGATTCTCTCTAAACCCTTGATAGAAGTGTGCAAACGATCAACTGCCAACGGCATATCATCCAGGTCATATGGAGAAGCAGGGATATACAAATCTGGGTCCAGGAAAGCCTGGATGCGTTCCAGATCAGTGAATCCCCGTCGCAGCAGCACCTGTGCGACAAGGGGGTGTCCACCGATGGCTGCTTGGAGCTCAGCAGGAACGTTGACCTGCTTGGGTTCAAGCCAGATTTTCAAAAATCACCCTCATCCCCGGCCCTTCTCCCACTGGTGGGATAAGGGAGTGTACAGGACTCGGCAATTTTCACTAAAACAGTATCCAAATCCTGTTCAACATCTTTATTCCTAAAACGGATGACCTTGACACCCATCTCTTCAAGATTAATTGTTCGGTTCAAATCATCTTCTTCTTGATAGCGATGGATTTCACCATCTAATTTAATAGCAATATGTTTTGCAGGACAGAAAAAATCGACGATGTATCTACCAAGAACGTGTTGGCGGCGGAATTTTATGCCAATTAATCGCCGATTTCTTAACTGCTCCCACAAGATTTTCTCTGCTGGTGTAGCCTGCTTCCGAAGCTGCCTGGCTCTAATCTTCATTTCTTCTGACCCACGAATTGTTTCCCTCATATTTGACATAACTATTAACCCCATTAAATTTGAAAATCACTTTAAATGTCTGCTTTCTCCCTTTCCTCTCCCAGAATTGGGAGAGGAAAGGGCCGGAGATAGGTGAGGGCCTCTCCTAAAATTCAATCTCAGCGATCTGGTCAAAATCCAGATCGAAATCATCCTCCGCTTCAGCCTCTTTGCCGGATTCTGCCAGGTCGATTGAACCCGCGCTGACGCCCCGGTCGCAAAGCGATCGGTAGGTGCAGAATTTACAGTGGTCCTCATCCAAAGTCAAAGCAAAATCTCCCGTGTTGAGAGAATCAATCTCATCAATTACACCAGTCAAATATTCATGATCTTGCTCATATTGTTCAGGACCATAGGAAAAGCGCTGTGGCTCTTGCGGGTACTCGGCGAACCAGTAAACCATCTCGATCTGGCCGGGTGAAAGCTGACCATCATTTATGATTAAGCCTCCAGCCTGAACCAACAGGTAAGGGTAAACTCTGGTCTGGAGACGGTCGGCCAACCATTGACGGGGAGGCATCCGTTGGGACGTTTTCCAGTCATAGATCTTCACCTGGTCATTCGAGTGATCGCTGTCCCAACGAATGAGGTCATACTTGGCGAGTAACCGATAATTACCGATTCGGGCTGACAACGTCCCTTCGACAAGCGAGCTCTCCACAGGGGCCAGATGCGCATACTGCAGGAAATTCTCCCACCAGCGTTTAAGATCAACGTTTTGATATGCGCTTGATTCCAGCATAGCTGAGAGTCGTTCTTCAGGTACGCCAAGCAGGTAGCGCTGGACCAGTCTATGGAATTCTGCTCCAGAACGCAGGCGGTTTTCGTGTTCGATCAGCGGTTCCGCTTCAACCGCCGGCCAGGAGAGCTGGTCCAGGTAGCGCAGCTGGAAACGCCGCCGGCAGTCCACGTAATCCTGCAAGCTGCGCTGGCTGAATTGAAAGTCAGGGGGTAAAAGGGTCATGGTCCGTCTCCCAATTCAGTAAGCCGTTTTTCGCAATATCCGATCAAAGCCAAGAAAGATTCTGCTGGTCGCAATTTCCCGTCGCGACCAGAGTTCCAGGTGATAAACAATTCTTTCTTGGCTCGAGTAATGCCCACATACAGCAGGCGCAATCGCTCCGCGACATAATCCAAGCGCGCCTTTTTCGAGGCCTGACCCTCCTTATACCAGTCATACTCGCCTGGTGAAAGGGCAACTTCCAGCTGTTCAATTGTCTCCGCTTCCAGGTTGAGGTGATCGCGCAGGAACCAGGCTTCAGCAATGTAGCGATCATAAGGTTGACCGGAGGGAAAGTCATAATTGTTGACCGACATCAGATAGACCCGGTCCCACTCGAGACCCTTGGCCTTGTGCATGGTCGAGACAACGACCTGGCCCTTGTGCGCCTCCGGGTCAAATCCGGTATCATCATCACTGAAACCCAAGAAACGGCGCTCATTCTTGGCGATCACGGCCAGCTCTTCAATGAAATCAGGTAAACGCCAATCGCTGTTCGCCTCACTGGCCTGGCGAAGCAGAATGGCCAACTTATGAGCAATGGCTAAATCTGGTGGCTCGTGAAAGAGATCCTGGGCTAGAGATAGAACCAGCTGGTCGATCGGCAGCGTGGTCGCGCCCTGCCAGCGATGAACGACTTCCCGGAAATCTTCAAGTTCACCGGCAATCCAACCCTGATCTGAATTAAGGTCTATACTCGCCAACCAATCATTGCCTGCACGAGGCCAGAGATAATCCTCCACCTGGCGGCATTTGTTTATCTGTCTTTTTACCCGTTCAAATTGTGGTTTCTCCTGCTCATCCTTCCAGGCTTCCCTGCGCCACACCTCGTATCCAGTGGCCAGCATCCTGGCAGAACCTGGTTCGGCCAGATACTTGATGATGTTAGCCAGGGCGCCTGCAGCCCCGCGGGTGGGAGCTGTGCTGCGCAGGAGCGAATCTGTGAAAGCCAGCCCTCTGATACGAAGTTCGTTAACCAAATCGAAGCCACGCTTATTGCGCGGCACGAGCACGGCAACTGTACTTTCCGGATGTTCTGGCAGCCAACCAGCAATAGAATTAACGACGTACATAATCTCCTCCTGAGGAGTCAGCTTGTTCTCAACGAGATGAATCGCGCGAGGATCATCCAGAGGATTTGGCTGTGGGTCACCAGGTGGAGTGACTTCGATCGGTGGCGGCACCAAAGCCTGGCGTACTTCCTCCCTGGGATGCTCTTCCTGGGTCCACTCGATCAGGTTATTAGCCAGGTCAATGATGCTGCTGGTTGAACGTCCAGAATTTGGCATATCCAGATCGTCAACATCTGGCGCAGTCAAAAATTGGCGTAAAGACTCCGGACTGGCGGTGGTGAAGGTCTCGAAGATGGCCTGGTTAGGATCACCTACCCGCACCCAATTACCATGCGCCTCGGTGAGCTTCTCGAGAATCTGCTCCTGCAGCTGGCTGCTGTCCTGGGCCTCATCTTCGAGAATGTACGGCCAGCGATGTCTCAGCCGCTCCAAGTAATTTTCGTCCAGCCGGATCGCCTGAAGAGCCAGCCGGATCAGGTCGTCAAAATCCAATGCACCCCGGTATAGCAGGGCTTGCTGGTAAGACTGGTATATCTCGCAGCCCATCTGCGCCAGGGGCAACGGTAAGGGCAGCTGCTCGATCCGGGCGCGCAGATCTTGCGGTGTTCGCTGCTGATCCTTTGCCAGGCGGATAAAAGCCAGGGCCACATCGCTGACTCTGTCAGGAAGATGATCACGCCGCACCCAATCCAGCTTGCCCTCTTCCATGTTTAAATCCAGGTAATCATCCAGGGCATATGGATTGGCTTTCAGCCAGGCCGAGGCAGCTTCCCGACGGATTCGATCCGCAGCCCGTTCATCGATAATTTGAAAATTCTCCGCTAATCCGAGCAGGTCCGGCCGCTCGCGAACGATATCATGCGCCAGGCCGTGTAAAGTGCGTACGCGATAGCCGAGGCTTGGCAGCAAGCCCCGTTCCTTGACTAGATTCCCCACCCGGATGGAAAAATTGTCCACTGCAGCATTTACCAGCGTCACGACCAGCACTTCCTGATCGTCTTCCAGGACGCCGCTGGCGATGATTTGGGCGGCAAGCAGGGAAAGGATCTGGGTTTTTCCGCTGCCGGGCACGGCAGAGACACCCATCTTGCCGCCACGGTAAGCCAGGATCTGCTCCTGTTTAGGTCGCGGGATAAACATCAGCGCATACCTTCCACCTGGGCATCCGGGGAATCAGCTGGATATTTCTGCAAGACCCTCTGGATCGCGCGCAGGAAAGGCCCCTTCATCTCGTAGCCACCCTCGCCCAGATCACTCAAACCCAGGAAAATCTTATAGCGACAGCGGCGGATCAGACCTGCCGTCAGGCGGTACAGCGCTTCCTGGCTGGAGGTATATTCTTCTGCATCCGTCCAGGGTGTACCCGGAGGCCAGCGACGACTGAGCACGTAAGGTTGAGTCAGCGGCTGGTAAAGCCGCTCAGCCCAGCCGTGACCACCAACATCAAGCCAGAACTGGACCGCCACCGGCCGGTTGCTCATCAAGAATGTATAAGCAGGGGCCAGGAAGACCGCCCCTTCGGCTGGTTCATTCCACCGGCGAATATACTGCGCGGCAACCACCCCTTTTTGTACCAGTTCTACATATTCTTTATTGAGTGCTTGAGTACCTTCAGCCAGTGATTTCCCAAGGATCCAGCGGAAACGCCGGGCTGAATCGATCAGGTTCGCCGTCACCTGTCCAGCATCCCTGGAATGGTGAAAGCCATATCCTGGCTGGGAGAGCACTTCCCCGAACAGGCGGCTTAAGAAATGATCCAGTTCATCCAGAGGATTGAGGCTATAGGTTTCGAGCCACAGGCGCAAATTCTCATACCGTTCACCGAGCTGGTAGGTGATGCGCGCCTGCATTTCCGGATTAATGCGGTCGAAGGAGGTCATTACCGGGCGACCATTCCTGGTGCGGTAAACGATGTCCGCCAGCAGTTGACCCCGCACCAGGTCCAATCCTTCAACTGCCTGCACCAGGGCATAGGCGACATCGTAGCCAACTGGGTTGATCCCCCACTCCGGGTGAGCCACCGCCGCCAGGGTCAGCAGGCATTGAGTTGCTGGCTCATCTCTCAGCGCGCGTGATGGACGGTGGGATTGGGTGGCGATGCCCAAACGATCTAAGCGGTCACTCAGCGAGTAGCGCAGCGAGTCTGACATATATGGGGCCAGGATCACGATCTGCTCTGGTGAAACGCTTTCTTCCTTAACCAGGTAGCTCACCTTTTCTGCGACCCAATCCAGCATCTGCGGGTGAAAACGGTGGATTTCGAATTCCAAAACCCGGCGCACATCCCTAACACTAGATGGTTTTTCGGGTTCTTCAGTGGTTGGTCGGGGCGGCGATACGAAAGGAGAATCTGAAGGATCATCTGCCAGGCTAAATGTGTTTTCCAATCCTACGGCAAATTCTTCCAACTCGGGCGTGGTGACAAAAGATTCACTGAAGGTGCTCCCCTGCTGGCAGTGCTCTTTGAGCCGGTAGCCGCTGGCGGGATCAGCGCCCAGGAAAATGCGGTAACCGCCATCCCAATCGTAGATCAGCAAGGCTGACTCGAGCTGTGGCAGCCATTCGGCGATCAGGTCATGTGAAACCGGGGTGTCCTCCTCCAGGTTGTCAAAGATCAGGTGGCGGTAAGTCTTCGCCAGGTAATCCCGGCAGACTGGAACAGACCAGATTTGATTCAGAAAGACTTCCACCCGGAGTGAGAAATCGAGCAGATTATGTTCCAGGCAGAACTCACGAAAACGGAGCGCGGCTTCCTGGGCATCCGCGTAGAGGTGCGCCTGGCTGACTTCCCCGATCCAGGCGCCGCGCAGCCGCTCCCCGAGTTCGGTGTGCAGGAATCCGACCACGGCCGCCTTGTTCAGGTTATCGACCACCTGGCTGTAGAGGCGATTGCGGTCGATGGTTACGCTATCGAAGGCGCCTTGGTCTATCAGCGGCTCAACCACCCTGGCCATGAAATACTGGGCAGTTTCCAGGTTAAGAAAAGTTGGCGGTTGGTCTGGCTGGGCGAAACCAGCCTGTTCAGAAACCAGCGGCCAGAAGAGCTGCACCATCTTCTGGGCCAACCCACCCAGGGTGAGCACGTCCACCGTTCCGCCAGCCACCAGCCCTGGATTACGCAGTGCCTGGTAGTAAGGTTGGGCCAGGTTGCGCTGCGGCAGGAAAACCAGGATCGAATCTGCACGCACACCTTGCGACATGAGATACAGCATCCGTTCGACACCCGCGGTCGTCTTCCCCGATCCTGCTGGGCCTTCGAGAAAGATCTTCTGGTCGACTGACGATTCGATCAGTTCGAGCTGCTGGTTAGTTAACTGCAAACCCACCTCACCTTCTACACAGACTGCTTAAGACAACAACTATCTCTAATCTCCTAAACTTATTTCCTACTGGCAGCCCTCCCCGTAATCATAATTCTCAACATTCCAAAACTCGCTCGGAGATGAAGCATCGAGGGAAAATCCGCAAAAATCAGGCCGGCTGAGAGCCAATTTTAAGTGTTGGTAAAGGGGCACAACCGGTATATTTTCCGCGAAGTTGGACTGGGCTGCATGATGATTTTCCACATACCCAGGCTGTCCAGGAAGCGTACCCAGAGCCAGTTCGCAGGCCAGGTCGTAGGCGCTATCTCTGAAACCCGAGGCGTTTACACCGCCCCAGCCAAAGGGAAAAGTTTTGTTCCCCTGATCGTCTTCAATGATGGGATCACCTGGGACCTGTTGGCTCAGCCATTGGTTGCAGGCCGGTAAATTGCTGGCAGCCCAGGCGAATTGGGCTAAATCAAAGCGCCGCCCAAATACGGGTCCCTCTGGACCCGGTGCGTAAACTTCAGAGGCTGGTCCATGTTCCGGCACGAGCTGCACGCCGCACTCAGCCAATGAATCCGCCAAAACCTGGCTGGCAGCCTGGCGCTGCGTAGCCTCTGAGGTTGTGTACGTCACCTGCAGCGGCGTCCCATCGACGATGCCCTGGATGCCCAAAGCCTGGCGGGGAGTCTGGAGATCTAAATCGTGGTCGATCCAACCAGCCTCCTGGAGTAGCTGGGCTCCGGCAGCAGGGTCGTAGCCATATTGACGGACAGTTTCATTATACAGAGGGTGCTCCTGTGGCAGGTATGAGGCGGGGACATTCGATCTGGACAGCAAGAGCTCGTCAATTATCCTCTGCCGATCCATACAGAGTGCGAACGCCTGCCGCACCCGGACATCTCTGAAGAAATCAGGGCGATCATCTCCAGGGATATAACCGTCATCATACGTTACCGGGAGAATGCCGAAGTCAGCATGCTCCCATACGGGACCGGCGACATATTGAGCTTGAAGGCGCCCTTCTCCTTCCAGCTGATTGAGAGTTTCCACGCCATCGATAAGTACCGCCCCTCCAACACCCTGGTCCAACAGATCACAACCCCCACTGGTCAGCAGATCTAAGTTTCGATCGGCATCACTCTCGATAAACCTGAAAAGCAGCTCATCAAATTTCACTTCCGCTTCATGGGCACGGAAATAGTTTGGATTCTTGCGGAGGCTAATGAACTCCCCAGGTATCCAGCTGGACAGGACATACGGTCCCCAACCGAGCGGTTGGCGAGCTGCTTCCTGGGCGGTGAACAGATCCTGGTGATTGTATTGGGAAAGAACGTGTTCAGGCTGGGGAATAAAAAAATTCGTTTGATAAGCGGGGTCGAGGTAGCCAGGTACGCCGGTCCAACGGACGCTGCGGTCATCAAGCGCGGCATAGCTGGCTGTGCGCGGCAGCATTTCCCAGCCGCTGCGAGTGACCAGCCCGAGGCCACCGCAAGCGCCAAAATCTGCCTGGCAATCTGCAGCGATCTGGTAGCTGAATTCGGAATCCGCTGCGGTGAGTGGTGTGCTGTCCGACCACCGGATGCCTTCCTTGAGCGTAAAAGTAGCGGAAAGCTGAGCCATCTCGAGCGGTCCGCCATCCCAGGCGACAGCGCAGCCAGAACTCGCACAGCCGAAAGGACGCACCACATCACCTGGTTCTAATTGCACCAGCTGACCAGCATTGTTCACCACCTGATCTCCAGCCTCCACCAAGACAGGTTCGAGTACCGCGTCACCATCTGCCAGACTGGGCAGCTTCTCCAGGATAACTGGTTGATTCTGATACCCAACCGTGTCCACCGGGCCATCATAAACTGCCTCCAGGATGTGACGTTGAGCCAGAGAGTTACCGCCGTAGATATATAATGTCTCTGGTTCTTCGCTGATGCAAATCGTCAACCGGCGCGGAGGTACTGTTGGAGTAGGAGGAGTGCTTGGCGTTGCCGTAATCCCAATTTCAATTGGTGTTGGTTCAGTGGTGGTAACAGTTCCAGCAGGCGTCTCTTGATCTCCGAATGAACATCCGGCAAGTAAAAAGACGATAAGTACTAGATACCAGAGACTATTTAACTTCATTAACAGGCGCCCGAGTTGAAGAGAACACCCGGATTATACTTTATCCGTGTTGCTTGAACAAAACCCCTTAATGGTGAGCGGATGGAACAATTTACGGTTAAACAATCAATAGGAGTGTCAAATTTGTCTCTCAGTATTGATCAACCATCCAGCTTGATAGCAACCATCTGGATATTGGTCATCTCCTCGACCGCAAATCTGACCCCTTCACGCCCTAAACCGCTCTGTCGATTACCGCCGTAGGGCATGTGATCAGCGCGATAAGCAGGTGTTTCATTGATCATCACTCCCCCGAAGTTCAACCGTTTTATCGCCTTGAATACCCGTTGGATATCCCGTGTGAAAACCGCGGCCTGCAATCCATAGTCCGAAGCATCTGCCAGTTCTAAGGCGCCTTCGAAATCATCATAAGGGATCACCGAGGCGACCGGCGCAAAGGCCTCCTGGTCAACAACCTTCATCTCCGGTTCAACATTGGTCAATACCGTGGGCCAGTAAATCGCCTCATCTCGCTTGCCGCCGGTCAGCACCTGGGCGCCCCCATCTACCGCCTCCTCAACCCAGCCTTCAATGCGATCGACCTCACCCGGATCAATCATCGGCCCAACATCGACCCGTTCATCCAGCGGATCGCCAACCACCATTTCTTCACTCGCCAGCACAAATTTCTCGGTAAATGGATCGGAGATGCCCTTTTCAGAATAAATGCGCTGAACCGATATGCAAACCTGGCCGGAATTATAGTAAGCGCCGACGGCACACTTCTTGGCGACCAGATCGAGGTCGGCATCTGGGGCGATAATGACGGGGGATGTGTTGCCCAGTTCCAGGGTGACCTTCTTGATGCCCGCCACGCTGAGGATATGCTCTCCAACCGGAGGGCTGCCGGTGAATGTGATCTTATCCACCCTTGGATCCGTCACCAACCATTCACCGACTGTGCTTCCTGGACCGACAACCAGATTGATCGCGCCAGCGGGAAGACCTGCGCTTTCCAGGATCTCGCAGAGTTTAACCGCCGTGATCGGCGTTGTGCTGGCTGGCTTGAGCACCACTGCGTTTCCGGCCGCGATCGCAGGAGCCACTTTATGTGCAACCAAATTGAGCGGGAAATTGAAGGGACTGACGGCCGCGATCACACCCACCGGACGTCGCAACCAAAAACCGAAGTAACCTTCTCCTGCAGGCACAGCATCCAAAGGGATGGTTTCACCATGCACCCGCCGGGCTTCTTCCGCCGCCAGGGTGAAGGTGCTGATGGCTCGATCAACCTCAATCAGGGCAAATTTCAAGGCTTTTCCTGCCTCGATAGCAATAGTTTCAGCTAAATCCCTCTTACGCTCGGTGATCAATGCAACTGTCCGGGTAAGAATTTCTGATCTGCGGTAGGCTGGCATATCGGCCATAACTGAAGCTGCTCGTTGGGCAGCTGCGATCGCCTTATCCACTTCTTCTTGCCCAGCAGCAGGCACGGCCGCGAAGACTTCTTGAGAATATTTGTTAGTCACTTCCAAGCTGTGCCCACTATCTACCCATTGTCCATCAATAAACAGTTTGTATTCCATTACTGGATCCTCCTCTCGAAAATTCAGTCATTCCCCCGGATTGGGTGATTATACTTGATCGTCAAAGTATAGGTTTAATCCTTACAAATAGCATATACCAATACATATTTCCCCTCCCAAGAGGTAGCAAATTTTGAATTCACAGGTTAGAATAGGAGGCAGGATTTTTAGCCTAATTCAAAAATAAATTTAGAATAACGAACATGCGTGAAAATCTTACCCGGGTAATAGAAGATTATTTGAAAACAATTTATGATTTAACCGCTTCTGGTGAGCGCGCCTCGACCAACCAGATCGCGGAGCGCATGGACGTCACTCCTGCCTCGGTTACAAACATGATCCAGAAACTTGCGGAAACCCAACCACCATTGCTGGATTACCGCAAACATCGCGGAGTCAAGCTGACTCCGGAAGGGGAAAAAGTTGCCCTGGAGATCATCCGCCACCATCGATTGCTGGAGATGTTTCTCCACCAGACCCTGGGCTACAGTTGGGATGAAGTTCATGAAGAAGCTGATCGTTTAGAGCACGTGATCTCCGAGGAGATGGAGGAAAGGATCGCGGCCAGCCTGGGTAACCCGCAGCACGATCCACATGGCGACCCGATCCCCACTCGCGACCTGCATCTGCCAGAATCAGATGAGATCTCGCTCAGCCAGCTGCGCTCTCCCCAGGAAGCCCGGGTGAAACGGGTGCGTGACAGTGATCCCGATCTGCTGCGCTACCTGAGCGAAATGGGGATCGAACCTGCCTCGCAGCTGGCGATCCTTGAATACTCACCTTTCGACAACAATATAAAGGTCCAAATCGAAGGGAAGAGTTCACCAGTCGTGCTTGGTCCCCGGGTGACAAACCAGGTTTTCGTTGAAGTAATATCATAAGCAGTCATGTATCATTAGGGGGAAACAATCAAATTATTGATTTCATTGCAATCCCGAATTTATCGCGATATTCTATTGTCAGAAGTCATCAATTGAATTTCCGATCAAAAAGAGATTAGGGAGTGATCAGCTATGGAAACAAAAAGTAATAAAGGGCAGCGAGTTGTCGTTACTGGTTTAGGTTTACTATCCCCACTTGGTCCCTTTGACGAATTCTGGTCAAATCTTCTTGAAGGAAAATCCGGGATTCGCAAGACAACTCTTTTCGACCCAGAAGATTTGGAGGTTCGGGTCGCGGCTGAAGTGGATTTTAATCCAAACGACCATATCGACAGAAAAACCGCCCGCCGGATGGCAAGAGCTTCCCAGATGGCCCTGATCGCTGCCCGCATGGCACTCGATGAAGCTGGCCTGGATCAGGAGACGGTGGCAGCGGAAGGTGAGCGAGTTGGGGTATCCGTAGGCACGGTGAATGCCGGCTTTGATTCCCTGGTCGATACTGCTTACCAGTATACCTACCACGGACGTAAGCCTTTTCCTACTGCACTGATCAACGGATTACCGAATATGCCCGGCTACTATATCAGCCTGGAGATGGGCGCAACTGGACCTTTAACTACCATTTCCACAGCTTGCGCTAGCGGGACACAGAGTATTGGTCACGGGATGGATTTGATCCGGCACGGCAAAGCAGATCTGGTCTTTGCTGGAGGTGTGGATTGTCTGATCCGCAAGGAAGTCATGGCTGCCTTTGACGCCATGACTGTTCTCTCCCGCAGCAGCAACGATTCTCCCAGTAAAGCCAGCCGGCCTTTCGATGCCGATCGGGATGGGTTTGTTCTTGGTGAAGGATCAGGATTCATGGTGCTTGAATCGATGGAACACGCTCTTCAAAGGAACGCTCATATCTATGCCGAAGTGCTGGGACACGCAGCTTCCTCCGATGCACACCACATTGCCACTCCAGATCAAGAAGGCCTTGGCGCTCAAAAAGCCATGCGCTGGGCTTTGGAAGATGCAAAACTGGCACCTGACCAGATAGATTACATCAACGCTCATGGAACCGGGACCAGGATCAATGATCCTACGGAAACGAAGGCCATCAAACAGGTTTTTGGAGAGTCAGCCTACCAGATTCCAGTCAGCTCAACCAAGAGTATGATCGGACACTGCATGGGCGCCTCGGGAACTCTGGAAGCCATTGCCTGTATCAAATCACTGCAGGAAGGAATTCTCCATCCCACGATCAATTACGAAACACCAGACCCGGAGTGTGATCTGGATTATGTCCCCAACCAGGCACGTCAGATGCGGATTAACACCGCCCTATCTAACAGCTTTGGATTAGGAGGTCAAAATGCCTGCCTGGTGATGGGAACAATTTGAAAATATGAAAGCTTCAGATTATTTTTCTCTTTTCCGCACAATAGATCTTCGTTACCCAACCAACCTAGCTATCGTTATACTTGCAACGCTTTGTGGGGGAGCTCAGTTCGTCATCAGTTTATACCTGGGAAATGACTTCCTAAGCAGCATTTTGGCTGCTGTTCCAATTGGGATTATCGTATTTCTGACCTGGGCGATAGGGAGGGAAATTGATCCTGAACACGAGCTGGCTGCATTCGCCGGACTAGTCGTGGTGATCCCAGGATATTGGTTATTGGGTGGTCCCAACTTGCTGGCCGTGATCAGCATGATGATCGTATTGCGCCTTATCAACCGCACCACAGGAGGCATGCCAAAAATACTCGACTCACTTGCCATAACTGGGCTTGGAGTTTGGCTCACTTTAAGGGGAGACTGGATCTATGGGCTGTTAATTGCAGCAGGATTTTTCCTCGACAGCCGGCTACCGATTCCTAAGAATCAAAACCTGATATTTTCAGGAATAATGGCTATGGCAACCATTTTCATCATATCTATCACAAATATAAATTTGCCTGAGATTAGTATCAGCGTTCCAGAATTATTTATCGTCATTGTGGTGGCTTTGCTTTTCATGCCACTCATTATCGATTCGCGTAATATCGATTTATTTTGTGATTTACCTGGTGAAACAATCGATCCACGACGCCTGCAAGTTTGTCAAATATTCGCTATTTCGGCTGTCATTCTGGTCTGTTTGCTGAATGGAAGGAGTGGATTCAGCGAATTATTGCCCCTATGGAGCAGCATCATAGCGGTATCTATTGTCTTTTTGGTTAATGCGTTGTTGAAGATCCTGAGCCAGAAAACAAGAAAAGCCTAAGTCACCACAACCGATCCCAATTCCTCATTATCCCTACGTGGTGGCAGCGGAGGATCAGGGTTTTGAATCAATCGCCGCCAGGTATAACCTACGGTCCAGATCATAATTAACCCACTCACCAACCCGGGCGCCCAGGCTCCGAAACTCCCCAATAGAAACCCGCCTGCTGAAGGGGATATCACGCGGGTCAGGCTTTCCAAGGAGGTAGAGATACCTAGCGTGCCACCAACTTCCTCCGGGTAAACCGCTTTGCTCAATGTGCTGTTGAGCAATGTGTTTAGAGTCCCAGCAGCAAACGCCAATGGTGCTAAGATTATCAAAATAATTAATGTGCTTGGCGCTACAGCCCAGGCAAAAAGCGTCAAGGTCATGATAATGGTGGCCAGAAAAATCAAGCGATACTCATTGAAACGAGCAGCCAGCCAACCGACGAGAAATCCTTGAAAGAATACCACCAAGATACCCACATAAGCCAGGACAAATCCCGTACTGCGAGCATCCAGGCCTAATCTGATCTGAGCATATAATGGAAACATGGTTTGAAAGGTAGCAAATGCTAAGCCGTAGAAGAAACGCACATGCAAGATAGGTCCAACCCGCGGTCGGTTGATCGCCCGCCAAAGATTCTGCAGAGAGAATTTTGGCTGATCACGTTTCGCAAGCGCATCCCGAGCATCTGCGGTTAAGGATTCGGGCAGGAAGAACATCACCCCAAGAATGCTGACCAGGGAAAGACCAGCTGCAACAAAAGCCGGTAGTGCAAATCCATAAACACTGAGCGTTCCACCCAATGCAGGCCCGATAATAAATCCAAGTCCAAAGGCAGCACCCAACAAACCCAAGCCTTTGGCGCGATTGCTATCATCAGTGATGTCTGTGATATACGCCTGGGCGACTGAGATATTACCACCTGTGAATCCATCGATTATCCGGCTGGCAAATAGCATTGCCAAAGAATTGGCAAAGCCTAGCATCAAAAAGCCGATAAATGTTCCCGCAAGACTGATCAACAATACCGGTTTGCGACCAACGCGGTCAGAAATGCGCCCCAAAACCGGCGCTCCGACCAGCTGAGCTGCAGCATAGGAGGCTACCAATAAACCTATTTGAGTCGGTGAAGCCCCAAAAGATTCCGCGTAGAAAGGAAGCAAGGGTAGGATGATACCAAACCCTAAAAGATCGATAAAGACGATCAGAAATAGGGTTATCAGTTTCTTGTTATTCACACGCCCCTATTTTGTCCTCCGCTCCTTGTCGATGGGAATTGAAACCGGTATGGGGCGTTCAAATTGCGACGAGTCACCAAAATCATTACGCTGATCTAACCCAAATCCCATCAATGAACGCTCAGCAAGTTTATTAATCATACCCGAGAAGACGAGGCTGTGAATCGGATACAGCAAGTACCAATAGAATAATCCAGCCAATCCCTTTGGGGCGAAGAATGCAGTCTGAGCCAATAGGGATTTTTTATGTCCTTGGGGGAGCACCTCGAACTGCAACCAGGCATCACCAGGAACTTTCATCTCTGCTCTCAGGCGGAGCATTTTTGGATTTTCAACGGATTCTACTCGCCAGAAGTCTACCGCATCCCCAGCCCTCAATTCCTGCGGATCTCGTCTGCCTCGCCGCAAACCAACCCCTCCAAAAACCCGATCGACCAAACCCCGCAGCTGCCAAGCCCAATCCATATAAAGCCAACCTTGTTCCCCTCCAAGTGTAGTGAAGGCTTTGTAAATCGCCCCAGGATTGGAAGCAACCAATTTTTGCCTGCGCTCAATAATCATTCCCTCTTTCGTCGCCAATACAACGTTTGGAACATCCCCCTGGCTGCTGGCCAACGAATCACTCCACCTGGATTCGATCTGTCCGGCATCAAGCCGGTCCAACGCCAGTTTCACTGCGCTGCGATAATCCATCGGCTGAATTTGGGGAAAGATTTGGCTTGCGATGTCAGTACGAAGTATGACTTCATTCCGCAGCCCTTCGATCAACGGGCTGGCGATCTCTTTTGGGATCGGCGTTATCCAATGCACCCAATGTGATGACAGGCGCGGTGTCAATACCGGCACTGGTAGCAACCAGCGCTTTAAGTCACGTACCTCGGCATATTGCTGCATCATATCTCCGTAGGTGAGTACGTCTTTACCACCAATTTCGATGATTCTACCCTTGCTTTCTGGTGTCTCCAATGCGGAAACTAAATATTCCAAAACATTACGAATACTGATGGGTTGGACTTTGGTGTAAACCCATTGCGGGCAGATCATCACCGGCAGTCGTTCCGTTAAATATCGAATCATCTCGAATGAAACACTTCCCGATCCGACAATGATCGCCGCCCGAAATTCTGTCACCGGGACACCGGATTCACGCAGCGCATCACCGGTTTGCTGTCGCGAACGAAGATGCTTTGACAGGTCAGAATCAGGTTCACCCAACCCGCCGAGGTAAATGATGTGCTCAATATTGGCATTCTTAGCCGCTTGACCAAAGTTTCTCGCGGCATCCAGATCTCTTTGGTGAAAATCTGGGCTGTCCATCATGCTGTGGATCATGTAATAGGCAGCATCCACACTTTCCATCGCTGGAATTAATGTGTCAGGTTGAAGAACATCTCCTTCAAAAACCTCCACGTTACTCTGCCAGGATCGACCCTGTATACGTTCCACATCCCTGACAAGCACCCGAACCTGAAAACCGGATTCTAGCAATGTAGGAACAAGTCGTCCACCAATATAGCCAGTAGCACCTGTGACCAAGATTGTTTTTTCTTCATTCATTTAATTTAACCTCAATATTTCCTGATTATGAGCTTACTTATTTACCTTGCGGGTATTCGATCGGCGGGTCAGCCAAATTTAGACGTAATTGTTGAAAGGTACCCCATTCTTCAGTACGGTTGTATTTGGCCTTGGAAGAATGGAAGTGGACAAATATCTGCGCATTATCAAGTTCTGGATGCGCATCGAATAACGAGCGATCACCATAGCGAAATGCTTGCAAAACCAGTGGCATATGCTTCCTGAAAATTGAGTCTCGCCAACCTGCCGACCCCAGCACGAAGCCACCACTCACATGGCAATGGACATGAAACGATGGTTCGTTCAAAAATTGCCATTCGGCCAGCACTTCATCCCGCATCAAACGGGTATACCAGCCTGAAATCTGGGGATAGTTATGAACCCTATCAATGGTTAGAAATAATTCACCAGTACTATCAGAGTGGGTCAAGGTGTAAGCTCTGGGAACCACCGGATCAGATGCCGAGATCGTACTGGCAACATCAACATGGAGCAAATCTCGTTTAAGATAGGTCATCTTCTTTCCTTTTAACAATTAGAACCCGTATCAATAATCAGTATTATAACATATTAACATTATTTTGTCAATGTTTTGCACAGAAATATCGAAGTTATTCGACAATTTCTGTTTGTTACACAGATATTAATCTGATATTAACTTGACAAAATATGTGCAATTTGGTAAAATACAAACAAGTTATCACAGAATGACCGCAGATATAACATTTTGGTGGTGACCAAATCAAAATTTTACTTTTATGGAGGCATGATAATGAATATACAGGTATTGGAACGAAAGAATTGGATGGCGATTGTTCTGGTGGCATTGGCCGCAGTTTTGGCGATGGTCTTAGTGATTAGTGTACAGCCAGCCGATGCTAGTGATGGAAAATTTGATTTGACTGTAAAACATGGTATCAACGGCAGAAGCCTTGGCCTAGATAAAGATTTACCGGTTGATGTATACGTTAATGATAGTGAAGAACCGGTGTTCTCATTCAAGTTTAAAGAGATAATATCGGTATCACTTCCCGAAGGTGAATATAAAATCGATGTGAAACTGGCCGGGACGGATACGACTGTAATGAGTTTAGATCCCACGTACATTTCCGAAGGTGCGGATGTGAATATTCGTGCAAAGTTGAGTGCTGAAAAGACCCCCATCCTGAAAGTAAAAGTTAAATAAGCATACTTCTTCTCCTATAAGCAAACCGGGTTGTGCGATTGAATGCACAACCTGGTTTGTTTAACTGTATGGGTGATAATTTTTCCACTTACCAATCACAAGAATCAAAACACATTGCGGAAGGGTCAATAATCCAGGTTGGTGGCAATCAACCCGTTCTGAAAATATTTGGGGAGTTCAGCTACTTTTTTTGTCTTGATACTTTGTAAATATCCAGGATGCGGTCCCGGGCAAAGCCATGTTCAATGATAGGAGATGGATAATCCTGATCAATGATACATCGGGATTTTTCCTGGATTGGTGCGGGCATTTCCCATGGCATGTGAATATACTGCTCAGGCACCCTGGACAACTCTGGAATCCAACGTTTAATAAAGCGGCCATGTGGATCGAATTTCTTGCCTTGGAGAATCGGATTAAAGACACGAAAATAAGGCGCTGCATCGGTACCGGTCCCTGCTGTCCACTGCCAGCCACCGTTATTGGCTGCCGGGTCACCATCGATCAGTTGCTGCATGAAGAACTTTTCTCCCCAACGCCAATCAATGGCTAAATCCTTCACCAGGAAAGAGGCGACAATCATTCTCCCGCGGTTGTGCATCCATCCCGTTGCCAGCATCTGGCGCATGGCTGCATCTACCACAGGATAGCCAGTGCGGCCTTCCTTCCAGGCAGCAAAATCTTCCTCATCATTGTTCCAAAGAATTTTTCTCAAATCCTCCCGGAAGCTCTTTCTTAAAACCGAAGGGAAATGGTACAGAATTGAGAGAAAAAATTCCCGCCAGATCAATTCATTCATCCAGGATTCGGCGCTCGATCTTGAAATTTCATCAGGTGCCTGGCGAATCGCCTCTTGTGCTGCCAATGCGCATGCTCTCGGGGAAATCATTCCAAATCTCAAATATGGTGAGAGCCTGGCTGTCGCTTCTACATCAAGACGATTTCTACCTTCACCATAGCGGTAAATACCTCCCCCAGTGCCAGAAATGAATTTAGATAACAATTCACTCGCCGCTGCTTCTCCTGCTTCAAACTCGAGCGGAGCGTTCAAGTGATCTTCATCGATCACGAAGTCACTTTCAATTCCGCCTGGAGTAGAAATCGAATCTGGAGTGGGGAGCAGTTGATCGAAATTCAGTTCGTATCGTGATTTCCAGGCGCGCATATAGGGCGTGTAAACGATGTAAGGACTTCCATCATTTTTCAAAACCGCCTCAGGATGGCTTATGCCAGGTCCCCCCACCAGTTTGAGTGGTAATTCTCTTGAGACCTGGTCATCCCGCTGGCGGGCATACGGAGAAAAATCGGCCTCGGCAAATATCCTATTTGCTCCGGTTTCCGCCATCAATTGGCCCAATACCTCATTAGGGGGACCATTCCTCAAAATTAGCATACTCCCCCTTGCTTGCAGCTTCATATCCAGTTCATTCAGCCCCTGGTATATGAAGGCAAGGCGCTTGGCGCTTATCCTTGACGAATTGACCAGTATAGGGTCAATGGCAAATAATGGAATCACTGCCTGAGCTGAAGCAATAGCCTCAGATAAGGCCTGATTATCCTTCAAGCGCAAATCGCGTCTCACCCACCAAATGGCTTTTGCCAACTGATCACCTATCAATATTTCATAAGGGTTATGCTGGGGTCACTAATTCGTTATACGCCTGCTTGATAGTGCGGGCGCTTCTACCCAAGGCACTCTGTTCCTCATCACTGAGCGCGAGCGGAAGCAAGATTGTATCCAAAATTCCCTCTCCACCTACCAGATGAGGCAGCGACATGGTGACATCTTCGACCCCAGCAACTGATTCGATCGGCGTACATACCGTCAATAAGGAGCGCTGATTACCTAAAATGACTTCAACTATTCGTGCCAGGGAACTACCAATCCCATAGTATGTACTGCCTTTACCTTCAATAATGGAGTAAGCCGCTTCTCGCACTCCTTGGGCAATGCCAGCTCGAACTTCTTCATCAATACAAATATCCCATTGGCGGCAGAATTCCTCCAAGGGTACCCCGCCGACTGTAACCAGCGACCAGGTCAGCACCTCGGTGTCGCCATGTTCGCCCAACACATAACCATGTACATGCTGGGGATCAACCCCCAAGTGCTGACCCAACAGAGTGCGAAAGCGGGCCGTGTCCAAGGTGGTACCTGAACCAATTACCCGTCGGCTATGCACACCTTGTTCGCTGGCATATTTCGCCGTCAGGTGAGTCATCACATCCACAGGATTGGTAGCAACCAATAGAATCGCTTCTGGAGCATGCAGTAACACTTGAGGGATGATGATTTCGAAGATGCGCGCATTGCGCTTAAGCAGATTCAAACGGGTTTCCCCAGGTTCCTGGGCAACTCCAGCAGTAATGATCACAACCTGGCATCCTGTTAAATCTGAATAGTCTCCTGCAGAAACATTAAGCGGGTGGGCGAATGGCACTGCATGCAGGATATCAGAGGCCTGCGCCTGAGCCCGGGCAGCATCCATATCAACCAGTATTATCTCGCGCCCGATCCCCCGCATGACAAGGGCATAAGCAGTTGTTGAACCGACTTGGCCAGCACCAACAATGCCTACTTTCATGTTAAGTACTCCTTTTCCATCCCCATCACACCAATCCACCCTGATGGTGCCCAAGTGGCCGCTGCCTGGAGATAGATTTTTGAGCTTCCTTCGCCTCGACCAGCTTCGCTGTCCTTAATCCTGACAACATCACTGCTGGGATAGATTGTCCAGGAAAAACAGAATCACCCACCATCCACAATCCCGATCCCAATTGTGGTCCCCAGCTGCTGAGCAGGCTGGTCTGCGGAAATCCCCCCACCCATCCCCAGGCCCGGCGGGTGAATCGCTCGAAGGTCACTGGCGTACCAGGCAATACTAGCTCCGCTAATTCTCCAATATTTGGCATGACCGTGTCCGCGACCCTCAATAGATGTTGGGTGTAATGCTCTTTGCGCTCATCGTAAGCTGCCTGATCAGCATTTATCAAATCCCACCAGGGATCAAGTTGTGTGTGAGAGCTGATAGTAATTGCTCGTTTCCCACGAGGAGCTCTATCCTCGTCCCATGCAGGACTCACTGAAATGAAGATGCTATTCCCTTCTCCCAAGGGCTCATTATCGATCACCTGGTGGTGCAAAGGGAAATCCCTTGGCAGGTGGTCACTGTCTATGCCTAGATATAGCATAAACGCTCCCCACCCACGTCGGGGTTTTTCAGGCAGCTTTCTCAAGCGAGATGGCAGCTCGTTAGCAAATATCTTGGCAACGTTCCATGGCGGCAAATTGAAGATAACCATATCCGCGTGGTAGATTTCTCCGCGTTTGGTTTCTACAGAGAAGAAATTACGCGGTTCTTCAGACACCCGAACCACCTCCTGACGGAATTTTATCTCTCCGCCGTTGCGCTTGAGAACCGCAACCATCTTCTCTGCCAATCCTCCCATACCTCCGGGTACATGGGCAACTCCTTGCCGGGCTAAATCCAGCGCAGCTGCACTGTAAAGGGCATTGGCATACTCACTCGTCGTTTGGGCAGAAATCAGTAATTGGGCGTCAATAAAAAGGCGCAATTTATCCAGGAATTTTGGAAGATGGATATTAGCTGGTCTGAAAGCATCCGAAGCGAAAGAGACGATCTGGTTTTTTTGCCTGCCGCGGAACATCTCCTGCAGCCACGCGGAACCTTTTCTACTTAAATCAATCACATCGGAAACTGATTGGGGTGGCCAGGATGGCAAGCGCAGCGCCAAATCCCACATAGCATCTGCGGTTTTCTCTTGCCACTCCCAAAAAAATTCTCCGTTAATTCCAAACTGGGCTATCCGCTCGGCTGTCCAACGCTCTTGATCTGTCCAGCGGGTGACTGTTGACCCGTCTGGCAGGTGGACCAGCATCGCTATGGAAGCCAATTCGGCCTGCCAATCGATATTAAAATGTTGTCCAAGCCGGTCCATGACTGCTCCCTGAGCAAAGCCGCCCGCCAGGGTGGCGCCAGCATCAAATTTATAACCCTGGTGAAAAAACGTGCCAGCACTGCCTCCAGGATAGATGTGGGCTTCGAGCACGGTCACTTCGAACCCAAGCCGCGATAGCTCCGCCGCAGCGGACAGGCCACCAAAACCAGCTCCAATGATCACTATTTTTTTCATCGACCCTCAACCGCCTTCCTGGTTTGGCGGGCGCGATAAAAAAACAAAATCGGGAGGGTGTACCACATAAATCGACTCACTAATCCCCAAAAAGGATGGTTGCTTGGTTGACCTTGGATCTCATCAATCACCTTGGTTGATTCGCCATTTATGGACTCGAAAGAATGTCTGTGTACCCATGTCTGGAAAGGTCCTTCTACCTGCGTATCTGTAAACCCTTCCATTGGATTTACCTGCGAGTGAACCGCGACCCAATGAATGGGTATCGGACCAAACCACATTATGAAATCCGCAAGCGAACCTTCCCCCAGCGGATCGACTTGGTTAAATCTTACAAACAAAGGTGGTGGAGTCAGGGTTTTAAGAGCCTGTGTACTGCTGTGAAAATCGGCGACTCGCTCAACAGGCGCGTTGACCTTGAACTCGTGATGGAAGTGGCGCATTAATCACCCAAGATATCCCGTAATGCAGGTTCCAGCTCGGGGAATTTAAATTCAAAGCCGTGATCCAGCAATCGCTCAGGCATCACCCGCTGACCCCGGGTGACGAGTGAACCTATCTCGCCGAACGCCAGGTTGAAAACAAATTCTGGTGCCGGCAAATAATAGGGTCGATTTAGCACCTTAGCAATTGTCTTGCCAACTTCTGCATTAGTTGCAGGATTCGGAGCAGTCAGGTTGAATGCGCCCCGTGCTTCTTCATTTTCAATCAAGAAGCGAATGGCACGCGCCTCATCTGCTTCGTGAATCCATGATAAGTACTGCTTACCATCTCCAATGGGCCCGCCCCCAAAAAGTTTAAAAGGCAAAACAAGACGGTTCAAGGCGCTGCCCCTACCTGTGGAGAAAAAAATACCAGAGCGGATGATCACCCTGCGAACACCCATCTCTTCGACCGGTTCAGAGATCTTTTCCCACTCCTTCCATTCGGCAAAGAAATCATCTCCTGGTGGACTGTTTTCGTTGAGAATTTCATCTTCATGAAATCCGTAATACCCGATTGCTGAGGACTGGACAAACACTTCAGGTTTCATCTCAGCGGCTTCAATAGCTGCAACCAGGGCTTTCCCGGATTGGATGCGGCTTTGGCGAATATCTCTCTTCCTTTCCTCGGTCAAACGGCTGGGTAAAAACCCTTCTCCGCCGATGTTGGCGCCGGACAAATTGACCACAGCCCGGCTTTCGTTCACCAATCCCCCCCATCCCTGGACCGATTTCCCATCCCAGGCGACCACTTCTACACCCTGGGGTAGGCTGATTACTTTATCAGGATTGCGGCTCAAAATGGTGATTTCATAACCATTTTTCGCCAGTTCCTTGGTTAACTGTCTCCCGATAAGACCCGTTCCACCTGCAATGATGACTTTCATTTTTTAAATTCCTTTTTCTCTAAGATGTACTGATAACACTGTTCAGCCAATCAACAACTGGCTGTCCTCGTTGATCAAGATTTGCTTCTACAGCCTGCTTATAAAACGCCAGATACTCTGGTAGTATTTCGCTGGGAATATTGTGAGTCTTTAGCAGTCCTGCTAACCAATCCATCTCATTTTCCAGCAAGCTTAAATCTCCTAAGCTAAGACTGGCATGGATATCCTTTCCCAGGAATTCGTTAGCGATTTGCAGGTGACTCAATTCCATGCCAGTGCGTTGGAACTTCTCCCACATATCAGCCGTAATCATTGGCTGATATTCCTCGAAATGGTCTGCTGCCTGAAGGTAAATTTCATGGACAGGATCCATCTCGGGCACTTGCGCTGGGTGATACATTAACTGCTCTACGGATTGCACAATATCATCCAGAGAATTCCCAAGGAAATGACCAGGAATTCGCTCCCGCAAGTTTGGGATCAGATTGAATATCAACCCCCCGTAGGCTAGCGGGACTTTTTCTGCCTGCAAATACTTGGCGATTTCGAATAAATTTGCGGCAGTGAATAATTGCTGAGCGACTGAAATGACCACGTCTGGTCTTGATATTCGAATGGTATCGTCCAGTTTATTTATCGGGACATTGGCCCCCAGGTAAATCACCTCCCAACCCCTTAACCGCAGGAAGAGGGTGATCAGGAGTAGGGAAAAGATATGATCTTCCCCTGGAGGGCAGGCAGTCAGAATTTTTCCCTGGCGAGATGGGTACGGAGCAGCCGCCAGAAGCGCATTCAATCGGCGAATGGCGAGAGCAGAAGCGAAATGCTCTTGCTGAACTGAGCTCTTACCTGTGTACCAGAGATTCCCAATCTCTGATATCCCCTGACGAAGGACCTCCAGGCATACTGTTTCTAACGGGTAGCGCGCAAACGCCTGGGCAAGAAGATTTTCAGCGCGTACCTCATCAAAAACCAGGCAGGCAGCTATCCACTGTTCTCGCAGTTCGTCCAGTGTAGCACCGCTCAATGATTCACCACTTACAACTGGCTGCATTGCGCCAGCAGTCGGCATCATCTGGAGTGGATCTTGACCTTGCTCCTCAAAACTATGCCACAGCTCCACTGCGCGATTGATGCGTAGTCCTTCACTCTGGCGCTCCATAAGCCATTTGATCATTTCGATATCATATTGGGAATACAAACGGTGTCCACCTGCGGTGCGTTGCGGATTGGGCAGCCCGTAGCGCCGCTCCCAGGCTCGCAGGGTATCTGCTTTTAATCCGGTTTCTCGAATAACAACTTTTAAATTGAATGCCGGGGTCTTACTTGGTCCATCCATGAATACCTCGCTAAATTGATTCTCAATAAACATTTACAGAGAGTATAATACAACAATCCGCAAATGTCAAGATATTGCACAGTATTTGCATATATTATTTCGCTTAGCGTCCCAATCCATTGATTCAATGGATTCGTTACCAAGGAGAACTTGGTTTTACTGAATTGCGCACAAAATCTTGACAATATGTGGACATTATGGTATTATCTAACAACCGGAGAACAAGGAGAGTCAGATGATAATAAAAATCGTGACCGATAGTACCTGCGATTTGCCTGCTGAACTTGTGAATTCACATGGTATCAATGTGATCCCAATGTATATAAACTTTGGTGAACAAGGATACCAAGATGGTATCGAAATCACTCGGCAGGAATTTTACCAAAGGCTACCAAACAGCCATCCTTTTCCGACGACAGCCGCCCCTGGTGTGGATAGCTTCAAGGCGGTATATTCACGCCTTGCAGAAGAAGGTGCAGATGAGATTTTATCCATCCACGTTTCGGCCAGCTTGAGCGCGGTGATGGATGTCGCCAGAACAGCTGTCAGCGAATTTTCGGATATACCGGTCACAGTATATGACTCTGACCAGCTCAGCCTGGGGACTGGCTTTCAGGTACTTGAAGCCGCCCGGGCTGCTGCGAAAGGTATGCTGAAGGAAGACATCCTGGCCTTGCTTGACGACCTATCCTCTCGTACATATGTGTTTGCAGCTCTAGATACTTTAGAGTATCTAAAGCGCAGCGGACGAATGAATGCCTTCATGGCAAACCTGGGCAGTATTTTGCAGGTGAAACCGATCTTAACCATGCATGCTGGTTCTCCAGGAGCCGAAAGGGTAAGAACCAAAGAGAAATCCATCAGGCGTTTGATCGAGCTGGTCGAGGAACTTGGACCAATTGAGAAGGTAGCTCTGGTTCATACCAACGCGCAAAGTGAAGCGGCTGATTTGTGGCAGAAAGCCAACCACCTGTTTGTTGACCAGGATATGCCGCTGTCGATCGATGTCACCCCCGTCCTTGGCGCTCACCTCGGTCCCGGCGCGGTTGGCTTTACCTGTATAACCAAGTAATTATTCGTAAATTTATTCTCTAGGAAGAAAGGAAAATTAAGATGACTTTACTAAACAACCCTACCATGCTGGCTGAACATCCAGTGGAGTTGACTCAGCTTAACTTGCCCCCCTCCCCAGAGCGGCTAGCACAAATCAATATTGAAGCTTCTGTTTACAATATCCTCAAGAATATCGGGGAAGAACCTGAACGCGAGGGCTTGCTGAATACCCCCAACCGGGTGGCGCGTATGTTCGATGAGCTGACTTCAGGTTACCATATTGATCCAGGTAAGATGATCAACGGAGCACTTTTCGATGTAGACTATGATGAGATGGTCGTTGTGAAAGATATCGATTTTTACAGCTTATGCGAACACCACCTGCTTCCATTTTATGGACGTGCCCATGTCGCATATATTCCGAATGGAAAAGTGATCGGATTAAGTAAAATCCCTCGCATTGTTGAGATGTTCGCCCGGCGTCTGCAAATCCAGGAACAAATGACCTCCCAAATTGCCACATTTCTAAAAGATACACTAAATCCTCAGGGTGTTGCGGTTGTTGTTGAAGGCGCCCATATGTGCTCCATGATGCGGGGAGTAAAGAAAGAGAATGCCAAGATGAAAACCAGCAAAATGCTGGGGATTTTTAAAGAGGATAAGGTAATCCGTCAGGAATTCTTAACTCACCTCAACTAAAAAACCAAATGTTCTAAATCGGAGATTACGTGGTCCCATTCCTTCCCATATATGGAACTGCCGCCCTGGTGATCCTGGGATTGATGATCGGTCTGTGGTTGATCAGCTTATTGATCAAAGATGCCAGCATTGTCGATATATTTTGGGGCACAGGATTCGTCATCACCGCCTGGGTTTATTTCTTCCTCACGCCAGAGGGATTGATCAGCAGAAAATTATTAATCGCTTCTTTAACCACCATTTGGGGATTGAGGCTCTCGCTCCATATCTTGCTGCGCAATTGGGGACATGGCGAGGATTTTCGCTATCAAAAGTGGCGCCAGGAATCCGGCAGGAATTGGTGGTGGTACAGTTTTTTCAAAGTCTTTGCCCTGCAGGGGCTGCTGATGTGGATCATCTCAATCCCATTGTTGGCAGCGCAGTACAGCCCAACTCCAACCTCATTAATCTGGCTGGATTTCTTGGGAATAATCGCCTGGGGGATCGGTTTTATCTTTGAAGCAGGGGGGGACTGGCAGCTGAGCAGATTCAGAGCAAATCCGGACAATAAAGGCAAACTGCTCAACACCGGCCTCTGGCGGTACACCCGGCATCCAAATTATTTCGGCGATGCAGCCCAGTGGTGGGGTTTTTACCTGATCGCCGCAGCTGCAGGTAGTTATTGGACGATCTTCAGTCCAATCCTGATGACTTTGCTGCTGAGGAATGTCTCAGGGGTTGCCATGTTGGAAAAAACCTTGAAGGATTCCAAATCCGGCTATAATGAATATGTTGAAAACACAAATGCATTCTTCCCCTGGTTCCCTCGAAAACAAGGTAGCTAACCAAAAGAGAGGATTTATTTTATGACAGCTTTAGAGATTCTCAAGATCGTCGTGGCGATCGCCACTATTCTTACTGGCGCGGTTTCTTTATTCTGGCCGCTGAAAGTGAGGGGTTTTACCGGCCTGGAAGTCAGCGGCGGACGCGGGATAACCGAGATTCGTTCGGTACTTGGAGGGTTTTTTATCGGCTTGGGAGCTGCAGTAATCATCCTCAACGATCCTGCGGCATATTTGACCCTGGGTATTGCCTACCTGGTGGTGGCAGGGGTTAGGGCGATTTCGATGCTTATCGACAAATCGGTTGAGCGGTCCAATGTGATCAGCGTAATCACTGAGGTGGTCTTTGGCGTAGTTCTGGTGCTATAACCCGGAATCCCTACCGAGTGAGGTGAATGAGAAATGAAAATCGCCAAAGCTGTCTCCCTCTTAGGCTTATTAGCCATGACTGCAGCGCTCATTTATGGCTTTACGGCTGGAGATTTCCTTCAAGACGGTGCCCAGCTGCTCTCAAATCCTTGGGGGATTGTGTCCATCATTGATCTGTATGTTGGTTTCATCCTTTTTTCCGGTTGGATCATTTACCGGGAGAAATCAATTGTTCGCTCAATTATTTGGGTCTTCTTTATGATGGTTCTGGGTTTCTTTACCGGAGCCCTTTATACGTTTATTGCCCTGCAGACTAGCGACGGCGATTGGCAGCGCTTCTGGATGGGAAATCGATCGCCTTCAATAGCCAATGAGATAGGTGGAGATTATGAGCAAGTCGGATGAACTGCTTGCCGAGCTGCGCTCGGTTGTCTTCACCCAGAACAAATGGTTTGATTCTGTTTTACCTCCAGTTGTATTTATCATTCTTAATGCCTTTACCAATCTAGAGTTAGCCCTGGCTGGGGCGATAATTATCGCGCTTTTGATTGGCATTTATCGACTCGTTCGGCGCCAGGCCTGGGTATACGCCTTAGGTGGAGTTGGCGGGGTGATTATCGCGGGATTGATAGCCTGGTTTATCGGAGGCGCGGAAGGATATTTCTTGCCTGGCATAATATCTGGCGCGCTGACCGCTGTGCTGTGCTTGATCAGCATAATCATCAAGCGGCCGCTGGTAGCCTGGACCAGCTATGTCACCCGCAGATGGCCATTGGATTGGTATTGGCACCCGAAAGTCCTCCCAGCATACAGTGAGGTTACGGTCATCTGGGCATTATTTTTTGCCTTGCGCACTTTCTTGCAATTTGAGTTGTTCCAGCAGCAAGCTGCCAGCACCTTGGGTATCGTTCAACTGCTTTCGGGATGGCCAGCGCTGATCATCTTGCTGATTGCCAGTTATTTGTATGGCATGTGGAGGCTGCAAAACCTTGGTGGACCGAGTGTGGAAGAATTCAAAACCGGGAAGGAACCACCTTGGCAAAGTCAGAAGCGAGGGTTCTAAACGAACGTAGCAATCAAAATAATCGTTACTCAATCACAATATAAAAGGGTTTTAATCAAAGGAGATAATCATCATGTTTAGAGATACCCTGAGGCAGGTTCTGGTGCTTGTTGCGGCTCTGATGACGATCGTCTTCAATATCGCCGCCAATATATTGCCCCTCAACGATTTAAACACTGGAGAGATATCGGATCGATTCGAGATTTTCTTCGTACCAGCCGGATATGTATTTTCTATCTGGGGTTTGATCTACCTGGGTTTGTTAGCTTACGCCATTTACCAGGTCCTGCCCGACCAGCGAGATAACCCCCGCTTGCGAAGCATTGGTTACATCTTCGTCTTAAGCTGTGCAGCCAACATCGCCTGGCTTTTCTTATGGCATTACGAGGTCTTTGAATTCACCCTGATCGCCATGCTGGTGCTTTTAGTCACGCTGATCGCAATTTACCTGCGTCTCGATATAGGCCGCAGCGAAGTGTCTACAGCCGAAAAATGGGCGGTCCACATCCCCTTCAGTATTTACTTGGGTTGGATAACAGTTGCAACCATCGCCAATACGACACAGCTGCTTTACTATCTAGGCTGGAACGGCTGGGGGATCAGTGCTGCAATGTGGGCTGTAATTATACTGGCTGTCGGTGTGGTGATATCGGTGTTGATGACCCTCACCCGGGCCGACATCGCCTATTCTCTTGTCTTGGTCTGGGCATACATTGGGATCGCGGTGAAGCACTCCAGCACACCACTGGTCGCTATATCAGCTTTGATTGGCGCAGGAATCATCTTGGTAGTCTTAATCATCGTCATGTTCCGAAGATACCGTCAGCAAACCGAATTGCAACCTGATCTGGTTTGAGCCTGGTTTTCGCCTCAAGATGCGAATCAAACTCATTGTTATATCTACCTGGCGATATCCTGCCAGGTAGATTTTTTGTTGACGACCATACTTAAATTTAGTATAATCTAAATCTAATTTATAATTGGTGAAAATTTTTCCGGGTTGGTTAAAAAGATCAAAATATGTCCGAACCGCTGCTCGCAATTTTCATCGCTGCTGCCCTGGTACTGATCGGTTGGCTGCTCTTCTGGCCGAAAATCGGTCTCATCCCCCGCTGGCGCAAAGCCCGTCAGATCAATGACCGGGTGCTGCTCGAAGATGCATTGAAGCATATCCAGCGCTGTGAGAGACATGGTGAAACACCCAGCTTACAAAGCATCGCCGGCGCCCTGGATATCAGCGTCAATCAAGCTGCCCAGATCGCCGAAGAATTACAAAGCGCAGAATTAATCCAGATCAAGAATGGCACCTTCTTGCTGACCCCTTCTGGAAGTGAATACGCTTTACGCATCATCCGAGCGCACCGACTATGGGAGGAATACCTGGCTGAACAAACCGGTTTTGAAGAATCGGAATGGCATGACCAGGCTGAAGAATACGAGCACTTACTCACCACGGAAGAAGCACGAGCCCTGGCGCAACAGCTGGGCAACCCAGTGTACGACCCTCACGGTGATCCAATCCCCAGCTCAAGCGGGGAATTTCAGCATCATGCAGGTATTCCACTTAGCGCTATGGAGTTGAACGCACCCCTGCGCATCGTCCACATCGAAGACGAACCAGAGGAGATTTACGCCCAACTGGTAGCTGAGGGATTATCACCAGGTATGAACCTGCGCATCACTGAAAAAACCTCGCGCAGGATCCGTTTTTGGATTGGTGACGAGGAGCATGTCCTGGCGCCTGTTGTAGCAGCCAATATATCAGTTGTACAGCTGCTCGAAGAGCAGGTAGAAGAAATCCAACCAGGGACGCCGCTAGGCCTCCTTAAACCAGGAGAGCAGGGGCAGGTCGTGGCACTTTCACCGCGTTTGCGCAGCGCTGACCGGAGACGGATGATGGATCTCGGTATTCTGCCGGGGACGATTATTGATGTCGAGATGACCAGTCCCAGCGGCGACCCGACTGCTTATAAAATTCGCGGGGCTCTGATCGCCTTACGCAAAGAACAAGCCAACCTGATCCAAGTCGAAACCAAATTTGAGGCTCTTCCTTATGAATCCTGACATCAACCCGGAGCAGTGTGAAACCTGCCCCATGCACAACGCAGCCAACCTGATGAAATTGGGTCTTGATATGCAGGGTTGGGATTATGTCATCGCGCTGGCTGGGAATCCAAATACCGGTAAGAGCACTGTTTTTAACGCCCTGACTGGCTTACGCCAGCACACCGGCAACTGGCCTGGAAAGACGGTCTCCCGGGCTGAGGGCGGTTTTGAATACGGTGACCACCGCTATAAACTTGTCGATCTGCCCGGCACATACTCGCTGCTGGCGACCAGCCTGGACGAGGAGATCGCCAGGGATTTTATCCTCTTCGGCCAACCTGACGTCACGGTAGTCGTGGTGGATGCTACAAGATTGGAACGCAACCTCAACCTGGCGCTCCAGGTCTTGGAGATCACCGATCGGGTGATTGTCTGTTTGAATCTAATGGATGAAGCTGAACGGCATGGTTTACAGGTCGATGAACGCCGCCTGGCGCGGGATTTAGGCGTGCCGGTTGTACCCACAATAGCGCGATCAAATGGTGGTTTAGATCAATTGCTGCAGACCATCAGCGAAGTCGCCACCGGAAAAACAGTTTGTAAGCCAAAACGCTTCGAGAATGAACCGATTGAATTAAAGCAGGCTATTCAAATCCTGGTTGAACAGCTCAACCAAGCCTACCCCGGATTGCCAAATGCCCGTTGGGTAGCTTTGAGACTCCTGGATGGAGATGAGCGCTTGATTGAGGCCGTCCAAAAAGGTGAACTAGGTGACCTGGCTCCTCAAACTGGAAGGGCACCTGCGATCAGTTCAGACTTAAAATTGGAGACCTCTCCATGAACCAATCGAAAGAGATTGACTCACGAGAGATCCTGGCTACTGCCCAAGCACTCCGCTGGGAGGTGGGCAAAGACTTCCACGAGAAAATAATGGAAGCCCTGTATACCAACGCAGCCGAGATAGCTGATCGGGCGGTGACTCGTCCTGGTGAAAAACCACGCTTTGATCTGGATCGCTCAATTGACCGGATTGTCACCAGTCGCCGGTGGGGATTCTTATTGATGATTTTGCTCTTCACGCTGGTGTTTTGGATAACCATCTCACTGGCGAACGTCCCCTCCCGCATGATCTCAGACCTCCTGATCGGGACGATATATCCAGCTCTTAATGCCGCAGCAACCAGTCTTGGTTTTCCTTGGTGGTTGCAGGGCATCTTGATCGATGGCGTCTACCTGGCAACCGCCTGGGTTGTCAGCGTGATGCTTCCACCGATGGCTATTTTCTTCCCGCTCTTCACCTTGCTGGAGGATTTCGGATACCTGCCGCGAGTGGCGTTCAACCTGGATAATGTCTTCAAGAAAGCCGGGGCTCACGGTAAACAATCACTGAGCATGATGATGGGTTTTGGTTGCAACGCGGCGGGGATGATTTCGACGCGCATCATTGACAGCCCGCGTGAGCGCCTGATCGCGATGCTCACCAACAATTTTGCCCTTTGCAACGGGCGCTGGCCGACACAAATCTTGATCGCGGCCATCTTCATCGGAGCGCTCATGCCAGCCTACCTGGCCGGAATTGTCTCCGCCCTGGTCGTGGTGGGAATCGCAGTGCTGGGAGTGATGTTAACTTTCGGCGTATCCTGGTTCCTGAGTCGCTCCGTGCTCAAAGGTGAGGTTTCCTCATTCAGTCTGGAGCTGCCGCCCTACCGCCCACCCCGCATCTTGCAAACCATTTATACTTCGCTGATCGATCGCACAATCTTTGTCCTCTGGCGGGCAGTGGTCTTTGCGGCGCCCGCAGGAGCTGTGATCTGGTTGGTCGCCAATATCACGATCAACGGGCAAAGTCTGGCTGAGTACTTCATCAATTTTTTGAATCCATTGGGTATTCTGATTGGACTAAATGGGATAATTCTACTAGCCTACATCATCGCCATACCCGCAAACGAAATTGTCATTCCGACCGTTTTGATGTTGACTGTGTTGGTAACTGGTTTGACTGGGGCCGGGGAAGGTGCCGGGGTGATGTTCGAAGCGGACCTGGAGAGCACCAAAGCCATCCTGGTCGCCGGAGGTTGGACGTTGCTGACCGCAGTTAACCTGATGCTCTTCAGCTTAGTCCATAATCCCTGCAGCACGACTCTCTACACCATGTATAAAGAAACCGGCAGCCGGAAATGGACTGCCGTTGCTGCTTTTCTCCCCCTGGCGATGGGATTTGGGATAACCTTTATCATCGCTCAGGTGTGGAGGTTGGTTTTTGGCTAAGGATCTTTGAACATCGAGGTTGATATTTAGTACTGGATATTGGGTATTAGATATCAGTAATTGGAGAATTGACGCATAAATTCAGTTATCTGCGCTGGCGGTATAGTTCTGGATCTACTACGCCTGCCATTTCATTCGCATCCAAAGAACTCCCAAGAAATTGGTTCACCTGATCGGCGTACTTTTGGGGGTTGGCTAAAACAGTTCCATAATCCAGGTACAGAACAGAAAAATTCGGCTGCTCAACAAGCCAGGCGGTCACCTTCGCCAGATGTTTTCCATACATCTCGGTCAACTGCTCGTCGGTTACTTCACCAGTTGGTTTTCCAGAACGGATCAACATTCTTGTCTGGGAGGCGAGGATCTCATCTATTTTTCGCTGCATGAACAACACGCGATATGAATACTCCGACGGAAGGTGCTCGAGCAGCGCCGAGATCACTTTAACCGCCTTACCTTGGGCGTCCTCTACCCACGATGTATCCCCATCTGGCATCTTCTTCACTCGTTCGAACTCGTAATACCCCTTGGGATTATCATCGTCGGCTGCCCGTATATTGTCGGTTAGCGGTGGCAACCCGCCTGCCTCAAGCATCTTCATCATCATCGAAGTCCCAGATCGCGGGAGACCCGAGACGATTGTTATAAAATTTTCCTCAGCTGGTTTTCGAAATGATTTAAAGAAAGTTTTCATCAAATTCCTTATTTCAATCAACGAATTGCGTCAACGATCTGTGATTGATACAAAAAATGTCACCAGATGCCGATCATAACAGAATTCCCCTTCAAAGCGGTCAATTCCTTAGGGAATTAGACTTGATTCAGGAAAAAGGATCGAGTTTCTAACTATGCTATAATCGCCAGACCAGAAAACATTAATCAAAATCGGGTAAATTAAACGTATTATGCTAAATAGGATAGTTCGCGTTTTTGGGGGTGACCCCAATAAACGCCAAATTGATGAATTTTCGGAAACAGTTGACTATATCAACAGTTTAGAGCCCAAATACGAGGCTTACAGCGACGATCAGCTGTTCGCAATGACGGGTGAATTTCGCCGCCGCCTAGCCCTGGGCGAGACTTTAGAGGATATACTCCCCGAAGCTTTTGCAGTTGTGCGGGAGACCAGCAAAAGGACGCTTGGACAGCGTCACTATGACGTGCAGC
The DNA here is from genome assembly GCA_041558875.1 of Anaerolineales bacterium. Lineage (GTDB taxonomy): Bacteria > Chloroflexota > Anaerolineae > Anaerolineales > UBA4823 > PFL25. The sequence continues at coordinate 5,504 of JBFFEL010000001.1, read as the reverse complement.
TGATCGGTGGTATATCGCTTCACAGCGGGATCATCGCAGAAATGCGCACCGGTGAAGGAAAAACGCTGGTCGCCACCCTTCCCATCTATTTGAATGCCCTGCAGTTCAATCCGGATTGGACCGCATTGGCGGAAAAAAAATGGGGATCGGACGCTCAAAACTGGGAATTCATCCCGCTTGATGATACGCCAATTGGCAGGGGAACCCACCTGGTCACGGTAAACGACTATCTCGCCCGCCGGGATGCTCGTTGGATGGGCGTGATTTACACAGCCCTAGGTCTCAGCGTCGGTGTCTTGCAAATGGCAGCCCGAACCGAGAACGGCAAAAAGGCCTTCCTGGTTGATTTTGAACGAGAATCCCCCCACGAAGATCAGCACAACCTGAATATGGTTCTCCGCAGGGAGGCCTATGCGGCCGATATCACCTACGGCACGAACAACGAATTTGGTTTCGACTATCTGCGCGATAACATGACCATGCGCCTTGAAGATCGAGTTCAGCGCGGCCATGTCTACTCCATCATAGACGAGGTTGACAACGTCTTGATTGATGAAGCCCGCACCCCGCTGATCATCTCCGGACCTGCACACGATGATACCGAGTGGTATCTGCGCATGGCCCAGGTTGTCAAAGGGCTCAATGCAGAGGATTTTGAGCTCAGCGAGAAGGATCGCACGATAACCCTGACGGAGATCGGCGAGTCTCACGTGGAAAGCCTGCTGGATATGCCTTTACGGGATCCAGAACGACCTGAAGATGTTACCCCCGAACAGGCCCGCCTGATGGGCTACCTGGAACAGGCCTTGCGCGCCCAATATCTCTTCCGGCGCAACAAGGATTACCTGGTCCAGGCCGGTAAGGTCGTGATCATCGATGAGTTCACCGGCCGCCTGATGCCGGGTCGACGCTGGTCAGATGGTCTGCACCAAGCCGTAGAAGCAAAAGAGGGCGTGAAGGTCCAGCGTGAAAATGTCACTTATGCCACGATCACAATCCAGAACTATTTTCGCATGTACGAGAAGCTTTCTGGTATGACCGGAACGGCGCTCACCGAGTCGGAGGAATTCAACAAGATCTATAAACTCGAGGTACTGCCAATTCCCACCAATTTGGAATACATTGCCTCTCGTCCCGAGACCGACCTCATCGAGCTCCAGGACCGGGACGATCAGGGTTACAAGTACACATACTATGCAGACAAGAATGACGCGCAGGACGAAGCCCTCTTCTGGAAGCGCAAGGACTACCCTGACGTGGTCTACCGCACGGAAGAAGCCAAGCTGCGCGCACTGACGACGGAGATTATGCGCTTCCATACTCAGGGACGTCCGATCCTGGTTGGCACTACCTCCGTAGAACTTTCCGACCGCATCTCATCCAGATTGCGGGCAGAACCGGTCCGCCGATTAGCTACGGTGGCAATTCTGCGCGATGCCTGGATGGAAACCAACAACCGGGAGGAGGATGGTCGTTCTGTTCCAGAGCTTGAATATCTCAACGAGCCGTTGGATAAGCTGCCCACTTCCCAGATGCGAAAAATGGCGCGCGATCTGGATATCTCCTTTAACCCTCAGGCCTCAGAAAATCTGGGGCGTTTACTCGGAATTTTAGGTCTCACGGCTTCAGATGGCATCCGCCTAGGAGAGATCCTGCAGGCTGGCATCCCACACCAGGTGCTCAATGCACGCAAGCATACCGAAGAGAGCCAGATCATCGCCGGAGCAGGTTCTTTTGGCGCGGTGACCATCGCCACTAACATGGCTGGCCGTGGCGTAGATATCAAACTCGGGGGTGAGGTTGCCGAGGAGATCACCGGATCGATCAGCCGCATCCTCAAACGTAGTAACTACGATGATCCCTATGACATGTCCCTGGAAGAAAAATATCAGGCTGTTATGTCCATTGATCCCAGTGATTATGGTATTTACCAGGCGGAAGTTGATTACTTTCAAAAATACATCGATGACATGGAACGTGTGCGTGATCTGGGCGGTTTACATGTGATCGGTTCGGAACGCCACGAGTCGCGCCGCATTGACAACCAGCTGCGCGGTCGAGCTGCCCGTCAGGGAGACCCGGGATCATCACGCTTTTACCTGTCGATGGAAGACGAGCTGATGCGCCTATTCGGCGGCCAGCAGGCCGAGGCGATGATGGTCCGTATGGGAATCGACGATGCAATGCCACTTGAAGTTGGCCTGGTCAGCCGCCTGGTTGAACAATCACAGAGCCGGGTTGAGGGCGCCAATTTCGATGTCCGCAAACACCTGCTCGAATATGATGATGTGCTCAACATGCAGCGAGCGAAGATCTATGATCAGCGCGATCTGATCTTCGTAAAAGACGATCTCAGCGAAGACGTCACGGAAATGCTGCAGACCGAGGTCATGCAGCGGGTACCTGAGGCCCTGGAAGACCCGGAAGGGCCATGGCGGTTGCTGGCCTGGCTTGATCAGATCCAACCACCGCTTACCGTCGACGGATTCGTCTATCCTTCATACACCCAACGGCTGCTCGTCGACCATATCCTTGGGCAGCAATCTACCATCGACAGTTACCAGCCTGCTGCAGATGGGAATGCTCCAAAACTCATCGATCGCCAATCTGCGCAGAAAGCATTAGTTGATCTGGCCTCCGAAAGCCTGCAAGCGGAACAAGACCATGTCCTGGTCAGTGTGGGCAACCTGCTGGACATGACCCGCCAACGCTTCGAAGATCATCTGGAAGAGCGATTGGAGATGGCGGACACATTCCTGGAAGGGCTGGAGATGGAGGATGAGACCGATATCCGTAGTCCAAACCAGCTCGTTGAAGAGCTCACCAGCCTAGTTCGAGTTCCCATCAAGCTTTCCCCTTCTGAACAGCGAGCGCTCAAAGAGGATCCTGACGAGGTAATGGATACCATTCACTCACAAATAACTGGAGCGCTGATCGACCAATCCGTGATCCGTTTAATTGGCGCGGTTGAGAGACGCCTGGAGGAAAACCTGGAAGTAAAGAAATCTGATCTGTATGCAGAAGACTGGGACATGCTCACCAATCAGATCCTGGATACCATAGAGGATGGATTTGAAAGACGGCACCAGCGGTTAATTGGGGAAAACGGGGAGGGACAAATCCCGGTCGACCTGAAGAAATTACTCGCCAATAATAATGCGGACCTCAACCAGGGACAGGTATTAGGTCTCCTGATCCAGATGCCCCAAGGAGCCCGGGCCAGTTTTGACAAGAAAACTCACCGCAGGGTATGGCGACGAACGACCCGGTTGACGTATATTTACCGGGCGGCCGAGCTGCTAGTTTATGAAGATCCCGAAGAAGTCACAAACCGAGTGCTTGAGCATCTCGAAGGCGCACAATCCGCGATGCGTTTCCTTTGGGGAACCAGCGAGTTGAGCCGGGTTGCTGATGCCAATCCAGGTGATATGGATGAGACAACGCAGAATGGTTTACTGGCTCTCTTCGGTGAAGACCGATTCAAAGAGATCAGCAGCAGGCCGATCAAGGAGATTTCAGCAGGAGAACGGATCAAGGTTGTAGACGAGTTAGGCCGCCAGGCGCTGACTGAGATTTACCGCCAGCTGTTGCTGAGTGTGATATCCGAATTATGGGTGGAGTATCTGACCAGCATGGAGGCGTTGCGCGTCTCAATCGGCCTGGAGGCTTATGCCCAACGGGATCCACTGGTGCAGTATAAGAATCGCGCCTTTGAGATGTTCCGTGAGCTGCTTGATAACACACGCACGGGAGTGGTCACGCGCATGTTCATTTATCGCCCGCGTGATATGAGCAGCGTGCAAACCACTGTCAGCGCGCCGCAGGCACCCCCACAATTAGTCACACCGGTCCCAGAGACCAGTCAAAGCAGTACAGATGGTGGAGAAAAGAAAAAGAGTAAGCGAAAGCGTCGCCGGCGCAGACGCAGATAACCTGCCAGCAAGCATGCCATCCATCCCCACTGAATTTATCCAGGCTTTACCCAAGGTCGATCTGCACCGCCATCTTGAAGGTTCCCTCCGTTTGTCCACGCTCATGGATGTGGGGCGCGAACACGATCTCGACCTGCCAGACCTGGATCAGCTGCAGCCGATGGTGCAGGTTATCCAAACCGACCCACGCACTTCCCGAAATTTCTTGTCCAAGTTTGAGGTCCTGCGGAAATTCTACCGTTCTCCGGAGATCATCACGCGCATCACGGAGGAGGCTATCGCTGATGCGGCTGCGGATAATGTCATCTATCTCGAGCTGCGCTTTACCCCCTCAACTCTGGGGAAAGCTGGCAATTATTCCCTGGGCGAGGTCATGGATTGGGTCAGCGCAGCTGCGATGGAATCTCAGGCCAATTATGGGATAAAAATCCGGTTGATCCCCAGCGTTAACCGTCACGAGAGCCTCGATCTCGCCACGCAGGTCGCCCAGGAGGCTGCCGACCGGCACGACTCGATGATCGTTGGTCTCGATCTGGCTGGTGATGAAGCCAATTTCTCCGCGTCTCCCTTTGCGCCAATTTTCCAGGAGGCTCGCCAGTCAGGTCTGAAGATCACCATTCATGCGGGCGAGTGGGGTCCTGCTGAGAATATCACCCAAGCGATCGAATTATTTGAGGCGGATAGAATTGGCCACGGGGTTCGTGTTTTGGAGGATCAAGGAGTAACTACCTTCGCCCGCGATCGAGATATTACTTTTGAAGTGTGTGTCACCAGTAACTACCAGTCCGGTGTGGTAGCCGCGCTTGATGAGCACCCCATAAATAGAATGATCCTGGCTGGTCTCAATCCAACGATTAACACCGACGATCCAGGAATTTCCGGGATCACACTCGGTAGCGAGTATGCTCTCGCCAGGGACATAATCGGGCTAACCAGGACTGAAATCCAGGATCGGATCACCGCGGCGGCCCAAGCAGCATTCCTACCCATTGATGAAAGAGAAATCCTGGTAGCAGATTTAAAAAGGGAATTCCAAGATTATTCCAATTCCCCGTAAATGAACTTTATTCCCGGTGTAAATAAATGAAAATGTAGTTTAGGCTTTTGTGGGCGTCTTGGTTGGATTTGACAGGCACAAGGCCCCCACAAAAAGCGGGGCAAGCCCTAAACTACAAATATCTCGACACAGTAAAAGATTTAATCCCCCAGGCTCTGTTCCCACTCAGCGACTGACAGCCGAATAAGCTGGCGCACCTGTTCATTGGGGACTGCCTCTATTTCGGAATAGCTTTGCAGTCCTACCTGGATTACCATGCTTTGATCGGATCCTTCAACCAGGTGAATACCCTGGTCCTCTAGGTGAGTGCCTGCCAGTTTTGCCTGTAGAATCTCGTCGATTTGGGCCACAATGCTCAAATCGGATTCAGCTGCTTGTGCTTTTTCCGTCGGTTGGAAAGCCTGACCAAAGATTTTTAAAGGGTTGAGACTGGCGCTTGGAGCTTCCTCTTCAATAGCTGCCGGTTTTGTCTCAACCGTTTCGCTTTGCGACCGGTCAACCGCGGCAGGTGGAGC